>CAZMLP010000182.1:0-2375 GCA_964566745.1 uncultured Verrucomicrobiota bacterium
AAAACTGCCGCGAGGTGGGAAACCACCAGCGAATCGTCCGGTAGCACAGTAAAGGAAATGACGCCATGGCCGGTGAATGCCCAGCCGGGATAATCCGATTTAAGGTAACCCGCGTAATCGAGCTTGAACGAGGGATCAACCGAGCCGTTGGCATTCAGGCGAACAACACCCTCCTCCTGAGAGCCGACACGAAGTGATTTTCCGCTGCTTTGCCGGGGCGTGAAAGGGCCGGTCGCGACCGAGTTGGTGTCAAAATTCCGGTCGAGCGTGCCGTCGGCGTTCAGACGCGCGAGACCGGTGGCCGTCGTCCCGTCAAAGAAGAGATTACCCAGAATGTTGACGAGAATCTTGTCGTCCGGCTGGACCCGCAACTGGTTGATCCACGGATGACTGTTCTCGTTCGTCCATTGACCGTTGAACCGGAAGGAGGAGTCGAGACTGCCGTCCGTGTTGAGGCGAGTAATCACGGTTGGCGCCGCCCCCGGCGGGTTGAAGGTGACGAGCACCTTGCCATCCGATTGGACTCCCAGCGCGGCGAAGTCGCCCATGTCCAAAATCCGGGGATCGGGATTGAAGTTCCAGTCCAGGGCGCCGGGCACGCCATGCGGCAAGTCGCTGACTTGCAAGGTCGCCGCCGGGCTGGTTGTCGCGCCGGCAGCATTTCGAATGACAACCGTGTAATTGCCGATTTGACTCGCGGTAATATTGGTGAGGATCAAGCTGGCGTTGGTGGCGCCCAACAGGTCCTCGCGTTGGAATTGCCATTGATACGTGAACGGCGGCGCGCCCTCGACCGTCACTTGAAAGGTGGCCGTGCCCCCAAGCTTCACCACTTGATTCCCGGGAGCGCCGCCCACCGAGGGCGGCGTTGGATCGCCATAAAAACGCGCCACGTTGGGATAGTTGACACCACCAATGCCCGTGAATTTTCCAACCGCGACAATCTTTCCATCCGGCTGCACCGCCACGGCAAGCATCCGCCCGAAGCAACCGCGAAAGAGTCCATAATCCGGACCGGAGGGCAATTGGTCCGTGGTGACGAACGAATCATCCAGCGAGCCGTCCGCCCGATAACGGACCAATGACTCCAAATTGAGGGCGTTGACCACGATTTCGGCGGCCACAATCACCTTGTCATCGGCCTGCGCGGCCACGGAAAAAATCTCCTGCCGGAGAACAGGTTGCGAAGAGTAGTAATCCGACAATTTAATCTGGAAAGAAGGGTCGGCGGAGCCATTCGCGTTGATGCGCTGGACCGTCGCCCCGTTGATTTGCAGGACCCTGCCATCGCTTAGACGGGGTGAAAACGGATCGCCGCCCAGCGTCGCCCGGTCAAAGCTGGCGTCCAAAGAGCCGTCCGGGTTCAAGCGAACCACATCCACGCTGCTCCCCGCCGCCGCGCGCAAAAGCAATTTGCCATCCGGCAACGCGACGAACCCGCTGACTCCGGTCAAGATGACGCCCCCCGATTGATAGAAGCCTCCCGCCCTCACGAAAGCGGGGTGGTATCCGGCGTCAAGGCTGCCATCGGCGTTCAAACGCGCCAGGAGCGCGGGACTGGGGGGAGCGAAGAAGGCGTCCACGGGCGGAAAGCCAAGCACGATCTTTCCGTCGGGTTGGACAGCCACAGCGGCAATGGAGGCGCCCATGTCGGCGATTTTGGGATCGGGATGAAAACCCGGGTCGAGGCGCCCCGGCTCACCGGCGCTCATTTTTCCCCACAGCGCGCAGCAAAATCCTAAGACCGCCGCCCGCCGAATCCACGGCGCGAGCAAACTTCTTTTCATGATATTCGCCTAAAGATTAACTCCTGAGATTGGCGAATCGCCGTGAGGGCAAAAGGCCACTCCCAATTTAGCAATATCGGCGCCATTTGCGCCTCAAGATTTTAACTGCCCATGCGATCGCTTGCTGGCATGCTCCCCTTCGAATTCCTCTTAATATGATTGGACCGTCATGGAAAGGCGCGAATCGCCGCGCAGGCCTGGATTGCCTTTGGTTGTTCCTGCTCTGCATGGCGCTAATTTCGAGCGCGGGCGAGTGGGTGACCCGGACCATCGCCGGGACCGGCCAACCCGGCTATTCCGGCGACGCGGGACCCGCCGCGGCGGCGCAGCTCAACAATCCCTACGGCCTGGTGAAAGCGTCCGATGGCGCGCTTTACATCTGCGATATGGAGAATCAAGTGATCCGGCGAATTGGACCGGATGGTGTGATCACCACCGTGGCCGGCTCCGGCAAGCGCGGCTATTCAGGAGACGGCGGACCCGCCACTCGCGCGGAACTTAACGAGCCGTACGAGGTCCGTCTCGACGCGACGGACAACCTCTATTTTGTCGAGATGAAGAACGCGGTGGTGCGTCGCGTGGACGCGC
>CAZMLP010000183.1:0-10098 GCA_964566745.1 uncultured Verrucomicrobiota bacterium
CCATGTGGACGAGGGCTTGCATGTCGAGGTCCGCAATTACGATGTGGATCCCTGCGATTTTACCCCAGCCGAGTTTGAAGCCCTGCCCAAGGATGCGGCCGGAGATCCGTACACCCAGATCATTGGACGCCGGAGTCCACAGTGAGTTTTCGCGATTCCTGCTCCTCCATCGCCCGCATGTGCCGTGAGCCACACTTCTTTCAACCTCCCTCCTATGCAAAACCGATACCAGCCTGATTCCACCCTCACCACCACCGATCCATTGCCGGAGTCCTCCGCGCCCAAGCCGCCCGGCGCGGTGGCGCGCGTCAACTTTGCGGGTCTTAAGAAGTCCGCGAAGGGGAAAACCGAGTATCCGGTCTTCCCCGATTCAACCGGCAAGGCCGCTGAAACCGCCGCCCTCATCATCGACCTTGGCGCGAAGTTCGACGCCATCGAGGGCGCGCTCAAATCAAACAAGAAGTTTCTGGCGCAACTGGTCCGCCCGCATTACTTCGCCAGTCTCGCGCAGCGGGTGGAAATCCCGTCCAGCATCGCGGTCAATTGCAAAGACCATAATGGCCTGCCGGCCGGGGTGCTCGTCGGGTTCCAAAACCGCTACAAGCTGCTTTCCGATGATGCCGCGACCGGCGTTTGCTACGAGCAACGCCTCGCCAAAGTGCTGGGCGACCGCGTCCCGGAGTTCTTCACCCAAAGCTTCACGATCAAGATTGACGGCAACCTGATTCCGGCCAGCGCCGCCGCGCCCTTGGTCGAGGAGTTGCAATCGCTGTTTGCCCGGCACAACGCGCTCGACGCCCTGTCCGTCACGGACGGCCTGCAACCGGTCCCGGACTTCCACGCGCGCCGGCACAGCGCCCTCACGCCGGAAATCAACCTCCGGTTGGAGGAGACCATTTGCCCCGATGGCTTGATGACCGTGGCCATCAAGACCAAGGGCGTGAAGTAGCCGCAACCTTTCAGGCCGGCGGTGCGCGGAGGATTGCCTGTGCGGCAGTCCTCGCTGATTGCTCTAATCTGGATGGCGCTCCGCTCCCGCATGGCAAGCGACCGCCGAGCCAAATGCCAGCCCGCCGCCTGAGTCTTTCTTCTTTTCCCATGACTGATTACATCAACTCTCTCTTGTGTGAATGCGCGCCGGAGGACGGCGACCTGCAGGACGCGATCGAGCGCGCCATCGTCACCGGGGCCGTGAACCCGTCCGGCCACCTCGCCGTGGACAAGGCGATGGTGCTCGATCAGCTTGACGCCATCCAGACCGCCCATCAGCGGGCGCGACAGGCCCAATACTCGCGCACCCTGGACGCGATGGCCGCGTTGCTGCCCGGCGACCTCGGCGAATCCCTGCGGAGGGCGGCATGATCACCGCCGGCATCACCCCGTTGACCTATCCCGCCCGCCCGGTGAACGGCGGAGCCTGGGAGCACGCCATGCCGAAAATCGGCGAATGGTTGTACGAGCCGAAGTTTAACGGCTGGCGCGCACTGGTTCACATCCCGTCCGGCGCGATGTTCAACCGGCACGGCCAGCAGTTAAGCATCGCCGCCGAGTTTCAACCGGCCTTGCGCGACTTGTCGGTTGCCCATTACCGGCTCGGTTGCGATTGGCTGGACGTGGAGTGCCTGGAAAGGCGTCACAACATCGGGCGCGGCTCGCTGATCGTGCTCGATCTGCCCGACCACGCCACGCTCCCCTACGCGGAGCGCCAGCGCATGGTGGCGGAGCGGTTCGTCGAGCTTCCCGACCCGCGTTTCATCGCGGAGAATTTGATCTATCGCCCGTCCGTGCACGAGGCATGGGAGGTCAACGCCCGCTGGCGGGAATTGCAGGCCGCGAACGTCGCGCTCGGGTGCGACTTTTACGAGGGCCTCGTCGCCAAGCGCGCCGACTCGCCCTACCCCGTCCAACTCCACTCCCCCGAGTTCGAGTTTCCCTTTTGGATGAAACATCGCTGGAGGTTTTGACCATGAAAAACCCGAACCGCGTCACTCCGGCGATGATCGCCGAATCGCACCGCCTGCAATTTGACGGCGTGGACTACGAGATTGCCGCCCACCGGGTGGCGGGGCATCTAAATCTTTCCGACGATGAAATGAGCGCGATTTGCTCGGCGCCGGACCCCGCCTGCAACTGCGACTTTTGTTCCCGCGCGGACTGGAAAGAGGATGCCCCATGATCGAAATCAAGAAGCCGGTCCACCGCAAGACCGTTCGGACCTATCCGGTGCTCTACCGCAAGGCGCGCCGCATCGTCGTCACAATCGCGCCCGGTGACATCCTCGAATTCCGCGAGCTTGGCCGGCGCGGCAAATGGTCTCTCAACATCGACACCGCCTTCAAATACGCCATCCGCCTTCGCGCGTTCTTTGACAAGGCGCAAAAGAAACAGAGGAAAACCCCGTGAATCCGAATCCAAAGACCACTTCATGAAAGACCAACGCTCCTCCATCGCCCCCCAAAACCTGCAGGCCATTCTCGACGCGGCCGCGTCACCCAAGGCCGCGCTTCAAACCGGCCAGCAGCAATACTCCACCCCGCAACATTGGGCCGAATTCTTCTGCAAATTCCTTCCCCAGCCGCAACCGAGCGTGGTCTTTGACCCGCAATGCGCCAAGGGCAACTTGTTCTCCGGCACCGGCTGGTACAGCCACCGCTTCGGCTGGGACATTGACCAGCGGTTCGGCGACTCCAAGAACGCCAGCGATCGGGTGCGCCGGTTGACCGGCAATTGCGTTCACCTTTGGGAATTGCTGGACGAGCTTTATCCCGACGTTCGCTTCGAGTGCCAGGTCGCCAATCCCCCGTTCGGCATCCGCTGGAAAGTTCCGGACGGCACGGAGGATTCCACCCTTTACACCTGGCGGAAAATTCAGGAGCGCGCCGCCGCAAATGGCTTTGGCTATTTCCTCGCGAACCGCGACACGCTCGAACGGCTCGGCCTGGTGAACGATCCCCGCGTCTATCTCTACCAGACCTTCCCCGCCGGGATGTTCGAGGGCACCGCCGTCGAGGTCGGCGTGCTTCACTGGCACAACGGCGAGCGCCCGGCGCGCCTCGACCTGGCCTATCGCACCCTGGACGAGGGCGAGCACGCGGCCGCGCTCAAGGCGATCGTGGACCACTACGAGCCGGAACGGCGCTCGTTCCAACCCGCCTTTTCGGAGGAGGCCAGGCAGTTGAACGAAATCTGGCAACAGCTTTCCACGATCCTCGCCGAGGAGGAGTCGGCGCAACCGCCGGCCAACCTCTGGCTGGACCGGTCCGGGATTTTGCATCTGCACCTCTCCACCCGCACCAAGGTGAAACGGAAACTCTCCACCGCGGACGTGGCCAGTCTGCTCCGGGTGAACGGATGCCACCCGTTGACGCTCACCGTCGAGGCGGAAACGCGCAAGCTGCTGGCCGACTTGATCGAGTGCGGTTTCTACACCGCCACGCCCGAGGCGGTCGCGGCCATCCGCTCCGCGCTCGCGGAAGCGCGCAGTGTGGCCACGCCGATCATGCCCGTGACCGATTTCGAGCTGGTCGCCTACGCGGACGAGTCGGAATCGCTCCTGTGCATCGCCTGCCCGGACGGCGCGGATGGACGCCCGGTCGGCGCGTTCACTCCGGGCAAGCGGTATCCGTTGACGACGGCCACGTACACGTTCGAGGAGCACTTCTCCCGCCGCCGGTCACACCTCAACGAGGACACCGGCCGGATGTTTCAAATGACGCACAATTGCTCCTTGAACGGGCAGGACCGCTACATCGCCGTCGAGGATGACGAGGGGGAATGGCACCGGTTCATGGACCGCCCCCAGGATGGCGTTGGCTTTCAGACGCACGGCGAGGTCGATCTCTGGCGTGTCTTCGAGCGCCCGGTCGTCCGGACCGTCGCCGAGGTCTTTCCCGAAGCCTACGCTGCCAACCGTCAAAAACTGCTGGCGATTCAGGCGCGGATTGGAGAACATTTGAAAGCGGCCTAAGTTATGAGACCAATGACTCAATTAAGATTCACCGTTATGAAACCTGAAAACGAAAAGGTTGTGAGCGGCAGTTTGTACGCGAGCAAGGGGCGCCAATCAACAACAGTGGAGAATCAGTGGGGAACTTTCGAGTTCGCCAGCTTCATCAGGTTCACCGGGGCCGACACGCCCCTCTGCCCGCATTGCAACGGCGCGCTGAGGGACGTTTGCCTGGCACATCGGAACAACCATCCCATCTGCCCTCATTGCGACAAGGAAATGGAGCAGATCAAGATGATCAAAGCATAGCCACGCCTCGCCCTAAATTTCTCACCATCCCACCCGCCTCCCCGGCGGGTTTTTTGTTTCCACGATTCACAAACTCCCACTTTTTATGTCTCAATTCCAATACTACCTCGGCCAGTTCGACTATCTTGCCCGCCTTGCCACCAAGGACGCCGCGCTCGGCGCGGGCGACACGGGCACCGGCAAATCCCTCATGGCCCTCTCGATCATCCAACTCAAATTGATGGACGACCAGTTCCGCTTCACCGGCCGCGCCTTGATCATCACCCCGCAAGGAACCCTCCGCGAGGACGAGGAGGACCACGGCGTTACCAGCGTGTCGCAATGGAAGCAGGAGGTGGCCCGCTTCGCGCCCGGCGTGCCGGTCTTCGAGATCTATTCGCCGGCGGATTACCACACCTTGATGGCCGAGCACGGCGATTTGCCATCCGGCATTTATCTCACTTACTACGAGGCGATGTTCCGCAACGGGGCGCGGGAAAGCCTGCCCGATTCATGGGACCACACCCGGCTCTGCCAGGAGTTCGACATCCCGCCCGGCCGCATTCGTCTGGAGTTCGTGTGTGCCGGGTCGGATGGAAAAGAGAAAACGATCGCCGCCGATGACTTGCTGGCCGGGACGGGCCGCGATCCGTTCGACGTGATCGTGGGCGAAAAAATCAAGGGGTGGACGGTCGCGGATGTTCTCCAAGTGCACGTCGCCGACTATGCCGAGGGCGTCGGCCACGAGGAAAACGGCATCCGCTGCATCGTCGCGCCCTGCCTCGCCACCGTCATGACCAGCGGCCGGAAGTGCCCCTTCGATCTGATCGCCCTGGACGAGGCGCATGTCGTCGCCAATCTCGACGCGCAAATCACCCAAAGCTTGATCCGGTTGCAACCCCGGTACCGGTACGCCTTCACCGCCACGCCCATTCCCAATGTCATCAGCAATCTCTTTTCGATCATGGGCTGGCTCTGCGTCCCGCAATGGCACCTCGGGGACCGCCGGAACGCCGCCTGGCCCTACACTCGCAACGATCTTCCCCGCTTCGATGAGACGTTTCGCAGCGAGGAGCGCGATTACACCTACGAGGAAATGCAGAAGGCCAAAAGCAAGAAATGGCGCGGCAAGTGCGTCAAGATCTCGCCGGTCATCAGCAGCCCGGCCCGGTTGCTCAAGCTCATCAAGCCGACCCTGGCCTACATTTCCAAGCCCGCGTGCAATCCCGCCTACCTCCCGCCCAAGATCATCGATGTCCGCGTGCCGTGCGGCCGCCAGCAGGCGAAACTCTACGCTCACTTTCTGGACCAAAAGAACATCTCCGGCAACGGACTGCTCCGGGCCCGGAAACAGATCCAATACCTTCGAG
This sequence comes from uncultured Verrucomicrobiota bacterium, assembly GCA_964566745.1. GTDB lineage: Bacteria > Verrucomicrobiota > Verrucomicrobiia > Limisphaerales > CAZMLP01 > CAZMLP01. Next base: position 5,605 of record CAZMLP010000183.1, read on the forward strand.
CCATCACCGCCGACCCCGCCGGATTTGAGCACAGCGAGCACAGTGAGATTCCGGCAGTGGAAACGAACTTCAACCCGAAGGCGGTGGCCGTCCTGGAATTGATCCGGGAATGCCTGGAGCGCGGGCAGCAAGTGGTTTTTATCAGCGCCCGCGTCGGCCTGACCGACACCATCGCCGGGCGGCTGGCGAGCGCGGGGATTCCCCACGCGCGCATCGATTCAACCATTGTGCCCGCCCGCCACAGCGGCCAGGCCAACCGGTTCAAGCGCGGCGAGGTGCCCGTGATGCTGATGGGACTCAAGTGCGCCGCCGCCCACAGCTTCTCGCAATGCCGGAACCTGATCATCGGGGCCATCGAATACAGTCCCGGGCCGTTCCATCAGGGCAAAGGCCGTGTCGATCGCGTGAACAGTCCCGTTCCCCCCACCATTTATTGCGTCCTGACCAAGGGCACCATCGAGGAGACCATGTTCGACACCACTGCCCTGAAACAGGACGCCGCCACCATCTGTTTGCACGGCCAGCGCGTCCCGCGCGACTTCAAACCGGTGGACATGAACGAGGTCATCACCAAAGGGCTGATCAACTTCGAGAAGGCCGGCGAGGGCATGGACGAATCGGAGGCCGAGGCAAGGTGGCCCGCGCTCCAAGTGGCACTCCGGCGCGCCTGGCAGCCTGCCAAGGCCCAAAGCGCCCCCAAGGAATCCGCCACCATCTCCCCCGCGCCTGCCCGGAAGCCCAAATCCAAAGCCGTTTCAATTCCGGTCGAAATCGTCTCGCGACCGCAACCAATCGTTTCACCAATCCCCGCTTCCGTTCCCGTCCGCCTCAACATCCCCGCGTGGGTCCAACGGCGCGCCGCCCTGCCCGCGTGGATCCGGAACCGCCAGCGCCAACTGCTGGCGGCTTAACCCAGCGGAACGGCGATCCCGCGCAACTGGAAATAGCGTGAATAACGTTGTTGCGTGACCTTGACGTCCTTGTGGCGGAGGAATGCCGAGGCGGCGGTCAAGCCGTATTTCTCCGCAATTTTCGAGGCGATGTACGCGCGCAATTCGTGAATCTTCTTGTCCGTTGCCCAACCCAATCCGGTCATCCATTCGCCAATCTTCCGAAACACTCCCTCGCCGGTCTCGGTCTTGCTGCCTTCCAATACCGGTCCAGACGCCTTGCGGAATGGTTCTAGCCGCCGCCAGGCGTCGGGCATGACCGGAACTTTGATCTGCTCCCCGCCCTTGCCAATGACGTTGGTGCTCAACCAGATTTCCGAGTTTTGCATCACAAACCATTCCCATCGCGCCCGGCTGATCTCCCCCTTCCTCAAGCCGCATCCGATGGCGAGCCAAAACGCCTTCGTCATGTTCTCGTCCACCAGGCGGTGGGCGGCCTCGAAAGTCGCCTCGATAACCGCGTCCGGCGCTGGTGAATATTCCAATTTGTCCGCGGGGAATCCAGGCTCGTTTAGAAATTCCTTTATCGACCGAGGCAAGACAAGCCCGGCATCGGCATAAGCGGGGAGCAGCCGCTCGCTGAACAGGCTTTTTCCTTGGCGCAACATCGAATTGCCGGTGATGCGCGCCTTGCGTTGCCGGGTGTCATCCGCGTCAGCGCCTCCATAGCGCGTCATGAGCGCGGATTTGAAGTTGCGCACTAGTTTGCCGGTCAAAACCGTTGACGGCAGGTCCGGCGCGGTGTCCTTGGGGCACCCCAGCCCTTGGCTCACCACATTTATGAGGAGCATGGCGTTACGCCGAACCGACACTGCTTTGATCTTCGTGTGGAGGTGTGCATTTGCCTGGTAAAACGCCAACACCTCCCCGAGGGTCGCCACCTTCACGATCTCCGCCTCATCCGGCTCTTCACGCCACCGCCGGGCACGGACCTCTTTGACAAGTTGGACCGCGCGCCTTTGCGCTTCACCCTTGCCAGTGGTTTCCAAGCTTCGCAGATAACGGCGACCTTCGCGTTTAAAATGGATATACCAAATTCCATCCTCCTGATTGCCCCGGCGGAACAACTTGTAACGCCTTCCCTCAATAAAGATGTGGCAAAACAAACTGGATGCACTATCTGATGCACCTTTCATGGGCATATACCGCCACATACCGCCCCCTAAAGCAAACTGGAAAATTGGCCGTGGAAAAGGCAAATCGCCCGTAAGTGATTGAAATTCAGTCAAATACGGGCGATTTGCGGCGTTTTAAATGGTGCCCCGGCTAGGACTCGAACCTAGGACCAATTGATTAAGAGTCAACTGCTCTACCAACTGAGCTACCGAGGCGCAAAGCGGCAGGGAAAATGGTTGCAGGCGGGTCTTTTGTCAACCCCCTTGTGGGAGGTTTTTTTGCGACTTTGCCATTTTTCCATGCATTCGCGATTCCACTCTTCGCGTTGAATTGTAAATGCGCCGCTCCATCATCAAGGTCAATCTTCCACCGGTATGCAAAGCGATCTTTCGACTGGATATGCCGTCGGCTGGTTCACCCTCAGCCTCATCAACGCGGGCTTGGCCCAAGGCAAGGGCCGGAGCGGCTTCGCCTGGTGGCTAGTCTCATTGTTTTTCGGCCCGATCGCGACCTTGCTCATTGTGCTCATCGAGCCGGCCAAGCCCAAAATCTCGTGAACCCGAAACCTTCCTCCAACCAAGGCACGGAGCACGGTCCGCGACATCTCCCAATGAAGCGGAAAGGGCGCGCCCGGATTGCCCGCCTTATTTATCGCGCACGAATGCTGTATGACACCTGTTGCCCTTTGCCCTTCTCCAAATGGCGGCAGCTCCATCACCCGGCAACGGCTGAATAACCCGGCGGACACGGGTAATCTTTTGACGGCAAGGCCAAAAAGCATTGTATCCGGCTATCCTCCGCCCGAAACCAACTCGGCATCGAAATAGCCCGCCGTTTGGGGAAGCTTATTTCCGGTCGCCCGATTTGGCCTTCAATACTGATTGCAAATTGTCCCGGGCCACAGTGTCTTTTGGATTCAGCCGCATGGCGGTCCGCAAATGCTCCTCCGCCGCGTCCAACTGGCCTTGGTTCATTAGCACCAGCCCCAAATTTCCATGCGCGAGGCCGTTCTCAGGCCGGATGGACACTGCCGCCTCAAACTCCGCCCGGCTCTCCGCCAGTTTCCCCTGGTCCAGCCAGATCAGCCCCAAGTGCAAATGTGGCTCGTCGTAGCGCGGGTCCAAGGAGATCGCCCGGCGCAAGTGGTTAACGGCTTCCTCCGTTTTTCCCAAAGAGGATTTGGCAAAGCCGATCCAGTTGTGAGCCTTGGCGTCGGCTGAATCCCGCCGTAACCGGTCCGTGTAGTAGGCGATTATCTCGGCCAGTTGTTTCCGTCGAAAATCGCTCTCGAGGGTCACCCTGTCCATTGGCGTTCGCGCCAGCACTTGCATCCAAAACTCCCCCATTTCATCCACGGATTGCTGGCCGTAACGGACCTCGCGCGGCGGGTGGCTGGGGTTGCGCGGATTTGCCTCCGAATTGTCGTAACTAAACTTCATCCACACCTCGCTCCCGCGCGGCAGGAACAATGGCTCGCGGTACCGGTAATCTATTTCCGCGGAGGTAAGACGCCGCTCGTCTTGAAACTCCCCGTAACCCGGCTCCGGCAACCATGGCGGCATGATCCGCTCCCGGGTGGTCTGCTCGATCTCCTTGGCCCGTTTGCGCGCGTCCGCGTAGCTCAGGAGAGTCATCGGTCCGGCCTGGCCGGGTCGATGGCACGGCGAGCAGTTTTTGAACAAGAGGGGGGCAATTTCGCGATTGAAAGTGACGCCTCGCAACGTGGCCGGGGCATTTTCTGCGAGGGGCGCCCCCTGCTAATTGCATCCGGTGGCAATCACGGCCGGCACCCAAGCCAAGAAGAGTTGTACTGGCAGGCGCACGATGAAACTTTCTCCGATTCAACTCGGCAATTCAAGCGCCGCCGGGTCGATCCTTGGTCGCCATAAAAGCAAGAGGCCGGGCCAATGGCCCGGCCTCCGCCGATATTATCGATTAACCGCTTTGGCGAATCAGTTCTTCACGCGTAAGAACTTCGCGCCAGCACCGATTGTCACGGTCGCCGGATTGCTGGTTCCCACATCCGTCCACACCGTGGCCGTGCCATTCAAGGCGGTGGTGGATTGGAGCGTGCCGCCCGAGGGCGCCCACGATACCGTGATGGAAGTGGAGGTCACCGAGGTAACCGTGATCTTCGCCGGGTCGTTACCGCCGCCACCCGTCGGAGCCTCATAGTGGCCAATCACGTCGCTGGTCAACTTGGTCACATCACCATCAAGCGGATCCGCATCAGACGCCAGCTTGTAAGTTACCGAGAAGTCGTCACCGCCGCCACCCTCATGATGCACGCCCTCGATATAGTACTGCTTGCCCTGCGTCAGGTTAATGCCATTCGCATACGGCGTGGTTGCGCCATTGTCAGGCGACCATTGATCGGAACGTTTCTGAGTGAGAACCGAGCCGCCGCCGCTGGAGGTCCATTGCTGGT
>CAZMLP010000184.1:0-1636 GCA_964566745.1 uncultured Verrucomicrobiota bacterium
CGCGGCGCGCACGGCCTCGATTCGCTCGGGACTGGGATCAATGACCGCGAAAGGCAGTCCCTCCGTCTTGAGCTCGCGCGAGACGTTCGATCCCATTCGCCCGTAGCCGCAGACGATGATGTGGTTGGACAACTCGGCCAGCATGCGATTTCGTTTTTGCGCTTCCCAATATTGCCGCCACTCACCGGCGAAGAAGAAGTGCGCCAGTTGGCCGAGCGAGTAGGCCGCCAGCACCCCGCCGCTCAGAATCAGAACCATCGTGAACACCCGCCCTCCGGTGGTCAGCGGGTGCACCTCGCCGAAACCGACCGTGGCCAAAGTGGTCACGGTCATGTAGAGGCTGTCGATGAAGTTCCAGCCCTCGATCCAGTGATAACCCGCGGTGCCCAACAGTGGCAAGATCACCAGCCCGAGGAACACCGGGGTCAGGCGGTCGCGAAACTGCCGGGCAAAATCGCGAGTCCGGCTGGTGGGTGGCGAGGCGGGTTTCAATCATCTTCCCGGTCACTTGGCTTTCACGGACAGCTCGAGGATTCGTCCCGGCAACGCGAAGGGCAGCGCGTTGTTCGTGGGCCGGCTATATTCAATGACATAAATTTTGCCCTTCCCGGCGAGATGAACATCAATCGGTCGCGCGAGCGGCGCGAGCACCGTGTAAAAGTTCGCCTCGTAATGGCCCTGCGCGTTCTTGCGCATCTTCGCCTGGAGCAAGTCGTAGCCGACATTGTCCTTTGGCGTGCGGATGAAGTTGCCGAAGCGCGTCAGCAAATAAGTTCCCTTCCATCCCTCGGGAAAGTCGTCGCCCAGGAACACAATGCCACCCGGGCACGAGTGCGGATTGAAGCTGTACATCGGCGTGCCGTCGAAGCCACCATCGGGACCGAGATTCGCCACCGGCAACTCAAATTGCTGGCCGGGCGGCGGGTCGGGCGTGTGGGAATAGGCCTTCTTGGTCCAGTTCGCGAAGGTGTAGGGGAAGCCATAATGCTTGCCCTGTTGAATATTGTTCAATTCCTCCGGCGCGTCCGCGTCCGGACCGTTCTCGGTGGCAAACATGTCGCCTTGATCGTTCCAGCAAAAGCCATAGGCGTTCCGCACTCCGCGCGCGTAAATCTCCATTTGCGGATGGTCCGATTTTGGATCAAGCCGCCAGATGCTGCTGGTGATGGTGGTCTCGCCCCCCTGATAATAATCGGGATTGTCGCCGGCCTGGTTGCCGTCCGTGCGGGCGCCGTTGCAGGCGTAAAGCAGGCCGTCGGGACCGATGGCGAGGTTCTCCATCCCGTGCATGTAGGCGAAATTGCCGGGATAATTCGTCTGGAACCACGGCTTGGGATCGGCCGGGTCGCCGTTGGCCGATTTGCCGGTGGTGCGGTAAATGGTGACCAGATTTTGCACCGGCTTGCTGGCGTCGTTCTGCTGGTTGGCCGCGATGTACAAACGGCCTTGCGCATCGAGCGTCATGCCGCAAACGTTGATCGGCAAGCCCAAGTCGCCGGGACGCTTCTCCAAAAACTTGCTGGCCCAAATGATCTGGTTGACCGCGCCGTTGCGCGGTTCAAGCCGCCAGACGTCGCCTGCCCCGGCAAGCAGGTAGATTACCTTGCCCTGATGATCGCTGGCCATCCGCGTGGGC
>CAZMLP010000185.1:0-4776 GCA_964566745.1 uncultured Verrucomicrobiota bacterium
GCGACGGTGATGGCCGGCGCCACCTCTCCCGAGTCAATCTGAACCTTGAAGACAGTGCTGGCGGGCAGGCCCCCGTCATCGGTGACGGTGACGGTGATATTCGCGGAGCCGGTCTTGTCCTGGGCCGGAGTCAACCTCATGGAGCGGAACACCGAGGCCCCGGAGAATACGATGCTGCCCGGCGGGAAGAGCGCCGGATCGGACGAACTGGCGGTGAGGGTGAGTGTGTTGGGCGACTCCGCGTCGTTCAGTTCGAGGAAGAACGGGCCGATCGTGCTATTGGCGTTGGCGCGCTGGTCCGGAATCACCCCGATGGTCGGCGGCGTGTTCGGACGGATCACCGTGACCCGGAACGAGTCGCTGTTGGTAAGGCCACCGCCATCTTTGACCGTGACCGTAATGAGCGTGGTGCCCGTCTGGCCTGGCGCGGGGGTGATTTTTATGGCCCGGAACGGCGAGGAGCCGCCGGTCAGTTCGATGCCGGTGGGCGGCACGAGGGTGGTGTTTGTGGAAACGGCGGTGACAATCAACTGGTTGAGCGGGGTTTCCGCGTCGTTAACACCGAAGACAATCGGGCCGATGGTGGTGTTGACGTTGCTGGTCCCTTGGTCGGGAATGTCGTCAATGGTCGGTGGCGTGTTGGCCTGAACCGTCAGGATGGCCGCTTGACTGGTCACGGTGCCGGCGATGTTGCTTACCTCCACCGTGTAGGCGCCGGCCTGGTTCGTCTGCACGGCGGTGAGGGTCAGGGTCTGGTTGGTGGCCAGGGAAATTGCGACGCCGTCCTTCTTCCACTGGTACGAGATCGGTTTCTGGCCGGTGGCAACCACTGTGAAAGTGGCGTTGCTGCTGACCTGCACGGTGACGCTCGCGGGCTGCGCGATGATGGAGGGCGGCGGGATGACCGTGACGAGCGCGTCCTTGCTGGTGGCCGTGCCGGAGGAGTTGTTCACCACCACGGAGTAATTGCCCCCTTGCGTCGTCTGAATGTTGTTCAACACCAGGGTCGGGCCGGTCGCGCCCGCCAACGGGCTGCCGTCCTTGCGCCATTGATAGGAGAGTGGCGGCGCCCCGCCCGCCGAGACGGTGAGGGTGACATTCCCGCCCGCCGGCGCGTTCGTGCCCACGGGGTCGGTGAGGATCACCGGCTTGGGATCAATGAACGTCACGTTGAAACTGGTCGGTGCGGTGGCCCCATCCGTGTCGCGCACGGTGAAGGTCAGCCGCGCCGTGCCGGGCTGGCCGGTTCCCGCGATGTGCGCCCCGCTGCTGCTGGTGAAGATGTCCGCCGCGTGAATGATGGCCTCGTTGCTGGAGAACACGAGCACAGGAAGCGACGGGGTTTCAACGTCAAAGGTGGTGAATGTAATGTTGGTTGTGGCGCCCGGCAGCAAGGTGATGTCCGGAATGGGCGAGATGGTCGGCAAATCGTTCACCGGCTGAACCGTCAGAATAATGCTGGCCGGGGTGCTGGAGACGCCGTCCGACACACTCAGGGTTATGGTGGCGGAGCCGAAGGCATTGGTGGCGGGATTGATTACCAGCGTCCTGATGCTGGCATCCGCCTGGTTCGTGCTGAGCACCAGGTTGGCGTTCGGCACCATCGCCTGATCGCTGGAAGTGGCGGTGACGACCAGCGACGAGGCGGGGGTTTCGTTGTCCGAGACGTTGAAGGTGAACTGCTTCGGAGTGTCCTCCGGCGTGGTCAAAAGGAGCGGCACGTTGGTCGCCGTGGGCGGAGTGTTGACTTGAATGACGTGGACATTGAGCAGGAACGGGTTGACGGCTCCCAAATCGTCGGTGGCCCGGATGATGACCTGCGTGTCGCCCAGTTTGAGGGGAGTGATCACCATCGTCCAATCGTCACCCGTGTGGGCCGTCGCCACATTAAACTGGGGCACCACCGACGTGTCAGTGGATTGAAAGTTGAAGGAGGCGATTTGCGAGTCCACATCCGTGATCTTGAAATGGACCGTGTAGGGCGCGAGCGGAATGCTGAGGTCCCGTGGCAAGCCGCTGATGAGGGGCGCGTCATTCACCGACCGGATCGTGACATTGATCGTTTTTTGGACGGACAATGGCCCGCCGGCGCCGGTGTTGCCCTGGTCATTCAACGTCAAGGTAATGGTGTCCGGGCCGTTGTAATCAGCATTGCCGCCATAGAGCAGGTTGTTCAGGGCTTGCTGGAGGTTTGCCAAGGTGCCCGTGGCCGTGACATTGCTGCCGTTGAGGATGTTGCCAGCAAACGTCAGGCCGTTGGTCGCCAGGCCGAAATTGAACCCGCCATGGCTGGCCTGAAGGCTTAGCCGCATCTGGCCGTTGCCGGCGTCCGGATCGCCGATGACGATGCCTTGCACAAGGGTGAAACTGTCCTCGTCCAGGGCGAGGGAGCCCGGAGCGACGAGTGTGGGTGGGTCATTCACCGGATCGGTGGAGACGGTGAACGTGCGAGTGACGGAGGGATTGACACCATTGACTAAGCCACCGTTGTCCGTGACGGTGACGGTGATGGTCGCGTTGCCGTTCTGACCCGGGGCGGCGATGAAGCTGACAGACCCGCTGGGATTCGGCGAGTTGTAGGTGACCGTGAGACCGGAAGTTAGCGCCGGATTGCTGGAGGAGGCGGTCACGAACAACGTTTGCCCCGTCTCATTAGCCGGGCCGGGACTAATTCCATTAAGTTGGACACTTTTCAACCCGCTCCCCTCTGCGACGGAGACATTGGAAATCGGATCGAGCGTGGGCGGGTCGTTTATCGATGCGATTTGAAAGGTCAGGGTCGTGGAATTGAATGCTCGTGTATTAGGGTCCAATACAGTGAGGGTGATCGAGCCGCTACCATTCTGATTGGATACCGGCGTCACTACAAGCGTCCGGTTGTTTCCGGTTCCACCCAAGGACAGGTGTGCAGGATCGCTCAGAACGAGAGAAGTATTTTCCGAGTTAGCGGTTACGACCAACTGGCTGGGGTCGGTGGAACTATGGGAAACAACCAAAATCGACACTGTTGGAGAGGCAGTGTCCTCGAGCATCGACAACCCTTGGGTTGCAACGTTTCCAGTGACTATGATTTCGGGTGGGATGTTCAGGGTCAAATTAGCGGTCGAACTCGTCACCACCCCCACAACATTCGATACTACCACGAAATAGTCGCCCCCGTCACTCGGGTTGGCGGCGTTGAAGACCAACGAGGCTTGGTTCGCTGTGGGATTGCTTAGCGGGCCAGATAGAGGAATGAGCACTCCGTTACGGTACCATTGGTAGGTTGGCGCCGGGGAGCCCACAGCGGTCACTTCCATTGACGTAGGCTGTCCAACCGCCGCGACTTTGCTCACGGGTTGTTTGGTGATGGAGGGCGGTATCAGCTTCCCGGCGCCAGAGTGGTTCGGATCTTTCCGGAACATCGGCCAGGGTGTTTGACTTGATACCGGCAAAAAGGCAGGGGCCCGAAACGCAAACAAGCCAGCATCGGACCCGACAAAAAGGGTGGGTTGGCCGGAGCCGTCCGCCGCGATAGTGGGAGAAGATCGAATCCGGGCACCAGTTGAGGCGCGGTAGACTGGATTGGAATTTGGAGTCGCAAAGTCAAAGCCGTAAAGAAGCCCGTTTTGGGATCCAATCCAAGCTACCGCGTTTGCATCCACTGCCGGAGAGGATTCAATTAAATTTCCAACAGGAAACGACCCCCTCACCGCCGGAGTTCCATTAAATGTGTCGATGGCGTACAGATTTCCGTCCACCGATCCGATCAGTAAGATGCTATGCTGGCCAATGCTCGGCGAGGAGACAAACAGGGACGGGTCGGAAATGAAAAGTGGCGGCCATTTGTCCGTGCCACTAGTCCCTGTGTCAGTGAGGGCATAAAATTTGGAATTTTTGGAACCCACGTAAATGGTGCCATCGGCTCCAATGGCCGGTGACGAGGAGATCGAGCCGGGAGTAATGACCGCCTCCAAATCTCGCTTCCATTTCAAGGTCCCGTTGGGATTGACTGCGTAGAGAAAGGCACCCTCCGAAACAAAATAAATCGTCCCGTCGGCGGCAACCGCCGGGGAGCTTGAGAGATTCACCACCCCGCGGTCATTCGGAATTGTGAAGACCCAGTTGACTGTCGGATTGGCTCCAGCGCCGTTGTCCTTGATGGAATAGATTTTCGAATCCGTGGATCCCACGTAGATGGAGCCGTCCAATCCGATGGCCGGGGAGGCCGTGGTCGATGCGGTTATTTGAGATCCGCCCGGAAAGAAAAATTGCCAGCGAGTGTTTCCAAACTCGTCGTAGGAAAGGACGCTGCCCGTCGCCACGTAAATATTGCCATCGCCAGATATGCTGGGTGAGGAAAACGAGAAAGGAATGCCGGTGTCCCTCGACCATCTCATTGTTCCCGCAAGAGAATCGACCGCGTAGAGATGGTGATCCTCTGCCCCTATATAGACGCTGCTGCCAAACACGGCGGGCGAGGAAAACGTCACCCCGATGGGAGCGTTCCACAGGGTTTGGAGCACTGTGGGTTGCTGTGTTACTGCGTCAAACGAAAACCCCAAGAATGACACCAGAACTATCCAAAAACATTTAATTCGCATGCGAAATTGAGAAAAGAGACTCAAGTCCACGAGGTAACTCGTTCGCGGGCTAATGGCAAGCGCTTGCAACGGAAAAAATTCGCCGCGCAAATCTTGTGGAAAATTCCACGCGGCCGCGCGTTCAAAACAACAAGACCATGTCGCTCACCGTCGATCAAATGGGATGAAGGAGCATTTTGTGTGCTCCGGCACA
>CAZMLP010000186.1:0-7159 GCA_964566745.1 uncultured Verrucomicrobiota bacterium
ACGCGAGCGCGACGATGTCCAGCATCAACCGGACATGCTCGGTGTGGTTGATGCCGCGCTCGCTGGCCTGCGCGGGATCGTTGTAAACATCGATGCGCCGGCCCAGCCGCTCAATTTCCTCCCGGGCGAGCGGATCGGCCTCGTATTCCTGCTGCTTGCGCCTGGCGTCGAACTCAATCCGTTTCTCCACCGAGCGCACCGCCTCGAAATATTCCTCCAGTTTGCGCTGGTCATTTGCGCCGACCTGCCCGCGCAACCGCCGCGCATCATCCAGCACGAGGTCGAGCACGCTCTGGTCACTCCCATGGCGCTCGCGGCGCGCGGCGGTGTTCGAGCGAAAGAGCCGGTCGAAGGCGAGGCGCGGATTGATCTCCTTCGAGAGCGGCGTGGTGGCCGTGCTCCAGGAGATGTGCGAGCCGTAGAGTCGCGTGAAGCCGACGTTCGTGTCCACGCCGGTGGTCACCGGTTCAATGCCCAACTCCAGCGACGGCAACGGCGTGAGGTTGCCAATCTGCTGCGCGCAGAGCTGGTCCATCGAGATGCCGCCGCTGCAAAGATTGCTGCCGGTGGTGCGGGTGATCGTCGTGCCGGTCAGGAAGCCGCCGGTCTTGACGTAATGGCCGTCACCGGTGTCGGTTGCCGCATTCCAAAGTTGAGTGAAAACAAGTGTGTCGTTCTTGAAAGAGGCGAGCGGCGAAAGCGAGGGGGACAGTTCCCATTGCGACCCGGAGCCGGCCGGCAGCCATTTGTCCGAGTTCACGCCGTTCGGCATGTAGAGCACGGCCATGCGCGTGGGGAACTTGCGGTCCGGCTGGCCGGGCGCGGCGGCGAGCATGGGGAACGGCCCCATCGCCTCCAGCAACGGCAGGCTCATCACGGCCCCCAAACCGCGCAACATCGTGCGCCGGGACAACTTGAAACTGGTGTGACTCATGACAACGAACGCCTATTTCGCGGTGACTTCCACCGGCTGGTTCCGGCGGTATTGAAACGGGTAACTTTTGACAATGCCGGTGACCAGCGCCGTGCTCCGGAATTCATTCCGGGCCAGCCCGCTCGCAAGCTCTTTGACCGCGCGAATATCGTAAAATTCCAAGCCGCGACCCAATGCATAGGAAAGCATTCGCTCCGATAAATTGCGAACGAAATCCTCCCGCTTGCCCAACAAAATCTGCCGCAACTCGGCCGGGCCATTGAACCGCTCGCCGGTCGCCATTACCCCGGAGGCATCCACCGGTTTGCCGGCGATCTGCTCGCGCCAGCGGCCAATGGCGTCGAAGTTTTCCAAGCCGAAGCCGAGCGGGTCCATCCGCTTGTGGCACGCGGCGCAATTCGGGTTATGCCGGTGCTCCTCGAGTTGCTGGCGAAACGTCAGCCCCTCGGCGGTGGGTTTGTCATCCGTCGGCAAACTCTTGACGAGTGGCGGCGGTGGCGGTGGCGGCGTGCCCAAAATTTCCTCCAAGACCCATTTACCGCGCAGAACCGGGCTAGTGCGGCGCGGATACGAGGTGAGCGTCAGCACCGCGCCCATGCTCAGGACCCCGCCGCGCCGGTCATCGGTCAACTCGACCTTGCGGAACTGCGAGCCGGTCACGCCCGCGATGCCGTAATGCTTCGCGACCCGCTCGTTCGCGAACGTGTAATTCGCGTCCAGCAACTCAAGCACGCTGCGATTTTCGCGCAGGAGATTCGCGAAAAACTCCACCACCTCTTGATAAAGCGCGTCGCGCAGTTCCGGGTTGTAATCCGGGAACGCGTTGGCGTCAGGTTGCGCGGCCGTCATCAGGTCGCGCACACGGAGCCATTGCGAGACGAAATTCTCGGCGAAGACTCGCGCCTTCGGGTCGCGCAACATCCGTCGCGTTTGCGCCTCCAACTCGGCGGGTTCATGCAGCTTCCCGGAGCGCGCGGCGGCGAACAGTGTTTCGTCCGGCATCGAGCTCCACAGGAAATAAGAGAGGCGGCTGGCCAGCTCGAAATCAGAGACGCGATACGGCTTGGCATCCGCCCGGTCGAGTTCCACGCGGAACAGAAAATTCGGCGAGACGAGCAGGGCCTTCACCGACTGCTTGAGGCTCTCCTCGAAGTTCGCCCCCTGATGGCGGAATTGGTCGTAGATCGCCGTGTAGCGCGCGGCCTCGGCCTTGCCCACCGGTCGGCGAAACGCGCGGGTGGCATGATGCGTGACCAGCGCGAGCGCGTAGGAATGCTGCGTTTGCAACACGCCCTGGCTGACAGGAAACAGCCGGTTCCTGGGCGCGGCGTCCAAAATCTCATCCGCCGCCGCGAGATACCGCTCCATCAAGATCGGCGGGATGAAGAGCGTGTCGGCGTTGTTGTCGAATCCGCCGCCGCCGCCGCCGTCAGTGGGAAACTTGTCCGCCGGGTGGGTGTCCACGCCAAGCAGGTCACGCACGGTGAGATTATATTCGAGCCGGCTGAGCCGGTGGATCAGCACGCGGCCGGGATCGAGCGGCAGGAACGCGGGGTCGGGATTATCGACCGCCTGGCGCACCCACATTGCCATCTTGTCGCGCTGCTCCTGGGAGGGCTGGGGCTTGTCTTCCGGCGGCATCGTGCGCTCGCGCAACTGGCTCGCGACGGTTTGCCACGTTTTGAGATTTTTGAAGACTTCGACAATGTTGGTCGAGCTTTCGAGGTTCACCCCTCCTTTGGCCTTCGCCGTGCCATGACACTTGAAGCAATATTCCGAGAGCAGGGGACGAATCTCCCGCTCGTAAGTCGGCTGGTCAATGGGGAACGCCCCCGCCCGCGCCAGTCCCGGAAAAAGCAACGTCGCTGCCGCCACGAACTGGCACTTCCACTTCAAACTCAACCGCATGTGCTGCTGGGGCGGGTCACGACGTTAACATTTTCGTTCAAATTGGCGGCAACGATACCACGAAACCAGACGCCCTGCAAACGGGGATTATTCAAGGGAGGGGCATTGGAAAGCCGTGAAAAAGAGACGATGTAAACAGGAGGAGGCAAAGAAATGGAACCGCTCCCGATCGCTGTTGGCGAAAGTTCCTTGTCCTCCGTTCCGTCTGCTTTCCCCTGTGATTTCCGGCCTTGCTATTTCCGCCCGATATTTCGGAGCAACGCCTTGGCACAGGCCTCGGCGAACACGGGATCATTGATGCCGCAATCCATTTCGATGACCTCGATGTCTTTTCGCAAATGGGCCTTGATGCGGGTGGCCAACGCCTCGTCCGCGGCGGGGTCGTAAAACTTGCCGCCCGGGGCGCTGATCACGCTAATGGCCTTGCGCGGAATGAGCACCGTGACGGGTCCCGTGGAGAGGTTGACCTTTTCCGCAAGGATGCGCCCCAATTCCGCGCATTCGGCGGGTGTGGTGCGCATTAGCGTGACTTGCGGGTTGTGCTGGTAGAAGACCCGGCCCGCGAATTTCATGGGGACGGTCTCACGCGCGCCAAAGTTCACCATGTCCAGACACCCCGGAGTGACGATGGCCGGCACACCGTGACGCGCCGCCGCCTCAAGGCGAGTGGGGCCGGCGCCGAGAATGCCGCCCACCAGCTCGTCCGCCCACTCAGTTGTGGTGATATCCAGCACGCCTGACACCATGCCGCTCTCGACGAGCGATTCCATGGTGCGCCCCCCAATCCCGGTGGCGTGGAACACGAGCACCTCGTAACCGGCAGCCTCCAGAATCTTTTTCGCGGCCTGCACGCAATCGGTCGTGTTGCCAAACATGCTGGCCACGATGAGCGGTTTGTCCGCGCTGGCGGCGGGCCTGGCCTCCACCATGCCGCAGATGGCCCCGGCGGCGCGCGTGAGAATCGGGCGGGAGATGCGGTTCAGTCCGGCGACATCGACGATGCTGGGAAACATCACGATGTCCTTTACGCCGACATATTGCGCCGTGTTGCCGCTGGCCAGGGTAGAGACCATCAATTTTGGAAATCCCACCGGCAGGGCGCGCATCGCCGCCGTGGCAATCGCCGTTCCGCCCCCGCCCCCGAGCGAAATCACGCCGTCGATTTTGCCCTCCGCCACCAGCTTGGCGAGGATGACCGGCGCCGCTTGAGACATGGCGGCGACGGTTTCGCCGCGGTCCCGGCGAGCGACCAGCCCTGCCAAGTCGATCCCGGCGGCGGCCGCCACTTGTTCGCGCGTGATGTCCGGCGCGAGCGTCGGAGGAGCGAGCGCGCCCACATCAATCACCAGGGTTTCGTGGCCGCGTTCACGGATAAGGCCGGCCACGAAGGCATGTTCCTCGCCCTTCGTGTCCATCGTGCCCAAGACTGCAATGGTCGCCATAATCAGGAGATGCGGGCAGAGTAGCGAGGGCCGGCGAAAGTGTCATTCCCGGAATTCCTCCGGTTGCGGATTACATTCCGTCCGGATGATGGTGATGCGCGGGTTTGGCGGTGAGGTCGAATTGGATTCGTCTCAGAGGAAGAACGGTGGCTTTGGAATCTCCCTCGCGAATCTTGTAAGCCTGGTCGAGGGCGAGCCCATCGACATGTTGCTGGCGGCCGGAACCGGGCCAGAGGATGTCCACCGCGGTGACGCTTGTGGCATCGCCCAAACCAAACTCCTGGCGAAGCGGCGAGCACCCAAAGCTCGCGCCGCTGTTGACGGTCTTGAAGATTTCGCGCGGGCCCGCGGGTGCCGTCACCGTGACTTTAACGCGTGCGCCAATAGCCGCGCGGTTGGCTTTGACGCCCTCCAACTTGAGCTTGAGCCAGTGGTTGGTGTTGCCGGGATTCATGAACAGGGAATTATGGTAGAGGTCTCCCGGATAGGCGCCGCCCATTTCGATGAAGACATCCTGGTCACCGTCGTTGTCGAGGTCCGCAAAACCGACACCGTGCCCCTTCTGAATGCTGCCGGTGTCGGTCGCGGTGGTCACATCTTGAAAATACTTGCCGCCCGCGTTGCGAAACATCCGGTTCGGAACCAGTGTGGTGAGGTCGGGATCGCCGGTGCCAAGGTAGAAATCCAGCCAGCCGTCGTTGTCGAGGTCGCCGAAATTGCATCCCATCGTGTGGCAAAGGCGGTTCAGATGGGTGGAGGCCGTGACGTCGGTAAACGTGCCGTCGCGGTTGTTGTGATACAGCTTGGGCAGCGTGCCGTCGTGCGGCTTGCCGAGATAGTCCGCCGCGACATCCCCCACATTGCGAATCTTGTAACCGGACACAAAGAGGTCCTCCCAGCCGTCATTGTCGTAATCGAAAAACCAGGTGGAAAAGCTAAAGACCGGATCGGTCACCCCGGCGGTGCGCGACACCTCGGTGAACTTCCATTTCGTGGCGGGACCATTGGCACCCTCGGCCGGGCCGTCATTGTGGAACAGAAGGTTTTGCGCGTCCCGGCAGGAAAGATACAAATCAGGCCGGCCATCGTGATCGTAGTCCGCGCAGGTCACGCCCTTGACGAAGCGTTTCACATTCAGGCCGCAAAGCGCGGCGCACTCGGTAAAGGTGCCGTCACGGTTATTGTGAAACAGCTCGCTCATGTCTGGATCGGCGTCGTCCGTGGTCTCGTTGCCGACGAAAAGGTCCAGCCACCCGTCGCCGTCATAGTCAAACCAGGTGGCCGTCTGGCTGGGATGAAAGGTGAGCAGGCCGGCCTCCTCGGTGACATCCGAGAACGTGCCATCGCCATTATTCTTAAGCAGGGATTTCGGCATGCGTCCCGGCTTGCCATACCAGCCGCCACGAAGGACGAGTATGTCCAAGAGACCGTCGTTATTGTAATCGGTCTGCATCAAGTTGAGACCCCCGACGAGTCCCGCGAGACCGGCTTGGACCGTGCGGTCGGTGAAGTGACCGTCGCCGTCGTTGTGATAAAAGCGCATTTGGCCGGAAAGCGACATGGAGGTGATGACGATATCGACGAAGCCGTCATTGTCGAAGTCGTCGAGAATCGCCCCGCCCGCCAAATTCATGTTGTCCAGGCCCAACGGCCCGGCGACATCCGGGAACCGTGGCAGCGGATACTCCGAGGCAAAGATTTTGGGCGGGATCAGCCACTGGGGTGAGATCTTGTCCGGATATTCGCCCAGGGTCATGTGCGCGAGGTTCAGCAGCCAGCGGGCGGCGAGATCCTCGGGGAATTCCGCCAACTGCTCGTTCAACAGCCCCAACGCCGCGCGGGGACCGCGGGGTGACCGATAGAACGCCGGGGGCCGCAAAGGGACAAGGCAAGAGTCCGCGTTGTGGTTCATCAAGCAGTTCTCCTGCTCGCCCGCGCGCAAAAAAGCCACCACCCGCCGCATGCGCAGCTCGACGCGCGTGCGTTCATCACTCTGGCTGCGGGCGTTCCTGACCAAATCCTCGGCTAGCTGGTACTCCTTGATCGCCTCGTCCGGTTGCCCGGCCTCCGTAAGCTTGATGCCCAATTGAAACCGCAGCCGCGCCTCTTTTTGCCAGTCGTTTGTGAAATGCGGGAGGGCCTGCCGCATTGCCTCCACCACGCGTTCGCTCACAAAGGGAGCTTGCCGCACGTCAATGTTTTCACGCAATCGGGCCAGGCGCTCGACCATCTTTTTGGTGCCTGCGGAAACCACGGGCACACCCGAGGGATTGGTGATCAGCACCGGTCCGTGATCGTGAATAGGAGCGGGAGGCTCGGCGGCATAACTCTCGAAAACAAACAACAGGGAAAAGCAACTTACAGGCAAAAAAAGCAATTTTATAACTATATTTTTCACGAGATTTTCCCCTCCCACCGCGTTCGAAGGCGACGCGGGGCCAAGAACTTTTCGGCACGGCATGAGCATCAAAAAAGCAGCAAGACCAAAACCACCTCTTGACCAAAGGCTGGAAATTAACGGGGCATTGACTGGCGTTGTGCGGAAAGAGGGATCAGGCTGCTAAAATCTGCGGCGAGGCACCTTGCATTTGGGGTGGGATCGTTCGACTGCACCCCGGTGACCTGACCTAGGAAAGCTGGACGTGACAAAGGAGAGTTCTGCGGCGTTGGCAAATCTTGCTGCTCGGACGTTCCCGGACCGGTCGGCGACCGGTCCCTGCCAAAAACGGCCCCAAATTTAATTAACTCGCTCTAATTTGACGGTCAACTTCGGCCGTCGCCGCCGTCGATTTATCAGGCTTCGGGATGGCCAATCGACGGCTCGTCAGAGCCTCGCCCTACCTTCAGGGGTTGGCTTGTATTCCCTCGGAATCCA
>CAZMLP010000187.1:0-2001 GCA_964566745.1 uncultured Verrucomicrobiota bacterium
GAGGCGGCGGTTCGCGCCATTGTGCCGGAACGTCAGCTTCTCGTGGTTGATCCCGAGCAAATGCAGGATCGTCGCGTGCAAATCGTAAGTGCTGGTCTTGCCCTCCGCCCCCTTCCACGCCCACGGATCACTTTGGCCCACTGCGACACCCGGCTTCACGCCCGCCCCGGCCAGCCAGCCGACGAACGTGCCGCCGTTGTGATCGCGCCCCGTCGCGCCCTGCGTAAACGGCATCCGGCCGAACTCGGTGCTCCACACCACCAGCGTGTCCTCGAGCATGCCGCGGGACTTGAGGTCTTTCAGCAGCCCCGCGACCGGCAGATCGGTGGCATTCGCGACCTTGGGCAGTTCTTTGATGATGTCCGAGTGGTTGTCCCAATTGTCCGTCGGGCCGCCCGCCCCGCTCCACACCTGCACGAACCGCACCCCGCGCTCCAGCAACCGCCGCGCGAGCAGGCAGCGCTTCCCAAAATCCTCGGTCACCTTGTCCTCAAGCCCGTAGAGCTTGCGCGTGGCCGCGCTCTCCCCATTGAGATCGAACGCCTCGGGCGCGGCAATCTGCATGCGCGCGGCCAGCTCGTAACTGGCGATGCGGCCCTCCAGGCGTGTGTCCCCGGGGTTCGCGGCGAGATGCGCCGCGTTCAATTTGCGCAGCAACTCCCGGCTGGCGCGCTCGCTGTCCGGCGTGATGAATTTCGCGTTTGCGGGCGGAAGCAAATCCGGAATCGGCGTGTCGGCGCTGGCGTTGATCACAGTGCCGGCGTGCGTCACCGGCAAAAATCCGGACGAGAAATTCCCGCGTTGGTTGTAGGGCAGGCCGCGCCGGTCCGGCAGCACCACGAACGTCGGCAGATTGTTCCCGAGGCTGCCCAGCGCGTAAGAAATCCACGCGCCCATGCAGGGAAACCCCGGCAGCAGGAAGCCGGTGTTCATCAAGTAGCTCGCCGGACCGTGCACGTTGGTCCGGGAGGTCATCGCCATCAGGAACGCAAGGTCATCGACACACTCGGCCACTTGAGGAAAAACGCTGCTCACCCAACGGCCGCATTGCCCGTGCCGCTTGAATTCGAACGGGGATTTCATCACGTTGCCCGGCTCGCTCGTCGCCCCCTCGACGCGCTGGCCGTCGCCCGGATCGAACTTCTGCCCATGCCGCTTCTCCAACTCCGGCTTGTAATCGAAGGTGTCCATCTGGCTGGCGCCGCCGTTCATGAACAACTGGATGATGCGCTTCGCTTTCGCGGGATGATCCAGCGCCGCCGGACCCGCCACGCCCTCCGCCAACAACCGGTCCGCGCCGAGCATCTGTGCCAGCGCGATGCCGCCCAAACCGCCGCCGAAGCGCCAAAGAAACTCGCGCCGGGAGGTTAATGCGGCAATGGGATCGCGAACATTCATGGCTCAGTCCACAAACAGGAACTCGTTGCTATTCAGCACCACGCGGCAGACGTTCGCCAGTCCGTGCTGTCGTGCCAGCGCGGAGCAGTCGGCCAGCTCGGTCGCCGTCGGTTCGCGCAGCAAGGCCAGTTGAAACACCGCGCGGACTCTTGCCTTCACATCCGGCGTCGCCGCCTCCAGTCGCGCCGCCCAATGCTCGCATTGCCGGACGAGGAAGGCGTTGTTCAGCATTGCGAACGCTTGCAACGCGGTGGCCGATTCCGTTCGCACGGGCGCGAGTTGGTCACCGGCGGGGCAATCCAGAGCGTCCATCAGCGGATCAGGCAGCGTGCGGAACAGGAAGCGATAGATCGCGCGGCGAGTGCTGCCGGGGCCGTCCGGATCGAACGCAGCGTAATCGACCTTCGGCGTTACATGAATGCCCGGCGACATCACAAACTGTTTCACTGACGGGCCACCCATCGTGAGGTCCAAACGCCCGGCCATTTGCAGCGCCGTGTCGCGCACCGTCTCGGCCTCCAAGCGCGACCGGTTCATGCGCCAGAGCAACCGGTCATCGCTGTCGAGCTTCGCCGCCCTCACCTGGGATCGCGATGATTGCCG
>CAZMLP010000188.1:0-4262 GCA_964566745.1 uncultured Verrucomicrobiota bacterium
ATCCGCCGTCGCAGGCGGACGTCAATTGCGGGGGTGGACGCGAATTCTAGCGGGCCACCGCGCGGTAATATCGCGTCGGGGCATTGGCGGACTGCGGGTCCAGATACTGGATCACCCCGGAATCCGACGAGCGCGAGGCCAGGACCGTCCACGCGACCAGATCGGAGGAGGCCTCGATGTCGTACGACTGGCCGGGAAACCCTTGAATGGAAAGCTGCGCCTGGCGATTCGGCAGGCGAGTGATGAACAGCCGGGCCGGCAAGTCCGAGGTTTTTACCGGCGCGATGGGAACGAACAAATTGTCCAGGTACGCGGCGTCGTTGCCTGAGCTAAAATTGGCGTCCTTCGCATAAACCCATTCGAACCGGTTCGTGCCGGCCGCGACGTTGAAGGTATAATTGGTCCAGCCGATCTCGCCGGACCAGCGATTTAGCTCAAGGCCGTTGAGGCGGAACTCCAAATAATCCCAGCCGTCCTCGGAGCTGACTTTGAAGTCAAAAGACGCCGCCCCGGCGGTCGTGTTGGTGACCAGCACGAGAGAGCTAGACTGGCCGTCCTGGATGGCGCCGGAGCGGAGGGCGTATTTGCCGGTGAACACCACATTGGTCTGGGCGAACCAGGGCGCGGCGCCCGTGGAACTCCAGCGCAAATGCTGCAAGTTCCCGGACTCAAAGTTATCACTGACGTTGGTGACGCTTGCGCGAAAACGGGCCGTGACAGCCAGGTCCGCGGTGAGTTGAACCACGACCGGATTTTGCGAGCCATCACTGCCGGTTAATCCATCCCAGGCGACGAACTCGTAGTTTTGGTCCGGCGTGGCGGTGAGGGTGACGCGGGCGTTCGCGGGGAACACGCCCGACGGCGGCGAGACCCGCCCGCCAGGCAGGGCGTTGACGGTCAGATTGTAAAACTGGCCGGGCTGCGGCGTGACGAACGAGTATTGCAGCGTATAGCTGCCGATGGCGCCGCCGTAAGAGTCCACCGCCACATAATACAACTGGTTGGAGACGACCAGCTGGGTGAGCGCGCTGTATTTGCTGCCGGGGGTGAGATCGTCATTGGCGGCCACCGGGATGAGGCTCGTGAGGTTCGTGCCGGTGTAAAGCGCCAGCAGGGTGTCGAGCGTGGAAGGCTCGGTGGTGAGCGCGAGCGTTCCGTCGGACGGGGCGCGGAAATAATACCAGATTGAGCGCCCGCCCTCGTTGTCGGCGTGCAAGGGCTCGTTTGGCTCCTTGGAGGCAAAGGTGTTGGTGGCGCGCACCACACCGCCCACCCCGGTCAATTGGGTGGCGCTGGCGAAGAAGTCGTTGGTGGGATTGATGAAGCGAACAATGATGGCGTCCTCGGCGCTGATGTTGCCGGCGTAATCAATCGCGTAGGCGTGAACGACGTTCGTGCCGGGCGGCAACGTGACGCTGCCGGTCCACGACTCGGCTCCGATGGCGTTGGTTTTGCCGCCGTTGTTGACCTGGAGGACGATGTTGCTGATGCCCGAGTCCAGCAAGGAGGCCTCGCGGGCAATGCCGCTGACCGTCAGGATCGGGCTTCCCACCAGCGTTTCCCGGTTGGGCGAGTTAATCACAATGGCCGGCGGCCGGTTGTCGGGCGTGCCGCCGGGAACGATGCGCAGGCGGATGTCCCCCGTCGCGTTGGCATTGGTGGTCGCGCTGGAGACGGCAATGCGGTAGGTGGTCCCGCGAGTGGCGTTGAAAACGACGTTCGCCTGCAGGTGATTAATGGGGTCATTGGTGGAGGAGGCCACTGGAGTCAGGCTGGCCACGCTGCTGCCGGTATAAACCGCGAGCACCGGGTTGAAAGAGCTGCCCGCGGTGTCAATGAGCACATTTGTGGTCACCGGCGGCGACCATGTCCACCAAACGGACGCCGCTCCGCCCGCCACTTGGGCGTGCGCCGGCTCGGAAGCCTCCAAGTTCGCGAAGACGTTGCTGCCAGTCATGATCCCCCCGCTTGGATCGAACTTGAAAGCGTTGGTGAAGATGTTGTTTTGCGGGCGCGGGTTGACTATATAATTGACCACCAAATTAGTAATCACGGTGAAATCGGTCAGGTCGGACGGCGGGTTGTTGGGGTTCAGGTCGATGCCCCGTATGGTGAGCCGCAGCGGAAGAAAATAACCGGTGAGCGTGGGACCACCGGGCGTGATCGTGACCCGGTTGGTGACGTCGCCCGTGGTATCGTTGGTGGTCTTCGGGCCGTCCGAGGCGAATCTTAGGATAAGATCGCCGTTGGTCGTGATGTTGGGATTGTTGGTGATGTTGCCGAGCATGTTGGTCGCCACCAAATTGGTGGCAACGAGGCCGGTCACGGTCAAATTCGTGTAATTGGTGCCGTTGTGGACGATGACTTGGATCTGCACCGGCGCCTCGGCGATGAAGACGACGTTTGTGGCCGGCACAACCTGCAATTGGAAAGGAGCCAAAACTGGTTGCGGCGCTTGGGCGACGGCTGGTCCGGCGGCTAGCAAGGGGAAAAGCAGTGCCAGGAGGAATCTTAGCTTTGGCATAGATATAAACGCTACCGGGTTGAAAAGCACGGCACAACCCGAAAATATTTCGTGGAATTCAATGACACCCAGCAACATCGGCGCCGCCGCAAATGTGGAGCGGGACCGGCGAGGAACCGGCCAAAACGCGCGACTCTCACGCGAAACGCGTGATCCTCACGCAAAAATAACGATGGGAAAAACGTTGTTTTGGACAGGATTTGGCCTTGAAAAAAATGAAATCGAGCCTTCGAGCCGGGCGTCTTCAACCCGGAAAAAACCGCGCCGCCCCTGTGTTAGCCGGGCTGATTGTAAAAGTGGCACGACTTTAGCGCGCGGACTGGCTCACACCATGTTGGAACCCGCGAAAACGCGCGGCGGACTCCGCTTTTCAAGCAAGGCGCCGAAGAAAAATTGTTGTGACAACGCCGTCACGATCTTTCATCCTCAATTAATCACACGCTTCGCCTTAACCTGGCTTCCCGAACCGTTCATGGGCTTGTAATGAAACCTCATTTTCTCCGAATCCTGCCACTGGCCGCTTTGCTCCTCATGTCCTCACCGGATGCCCGCGCCCAGACTGGCGGCATCCTGCAGGAGGTTTTCGCCGGCATTCCGGGATCGTCGATAGTTGACCTCACCAACGCGCCTGCCTACCCGGACAGCCCCACCTCCACCAACGTTCTGTCCTTGTTCGAGGCGCCGGCCAATGTGGATGACAACTACGGCCAGCGGATTCGCGGCTATGTGATCCCCCCCCAGACCGGAGCCTATCTCTTCTGGATCGCCAGCGACGACCAATCCGAATTGTATCTCAGCACCGATGACTCGGCCACGCGCAAGATTCTCATCGCGAATGTCAATAATTGGACCGCCGAGCATGAGTGGACCAGCGAGCCCAACCAGCAGTCCGCGCCCGTCTCGTTAGTGGCCGGACGGCGGTATTATATCGAGGCCTTGATGAAGGAAGGCCAGGGGGGCGACAACCTGGCCGTCCGCTGGCAGTTGCCGGATGGCGTGATCGAGGAGCCTATTCCCGGCTCGCGGCTTGCCCCGTTTGGCAGCCTGCTGGTGGCTCCCACGATCAAAACCCAACCCGCCAACGTCACCGCGTTGGAGGGCGGCCCGGCCGGGTTCCGGGTGGAACTGGCGGTCCCCACCCCGGCCAATTTTCAATGGCAACGCAACGGCCAGCCAATTCCCGGCGCGATCAGCGGCGCTTACACGAATCCAGCCGTTTCCCTGGCGGACCAGGGCGCCACGTATCGTGTCGTGATCAGCAACCCGCAGGGCTCGGTGACCTCCGATGAGGCGGTGCTGACGGTCATTCCGGACAAGACACCGCCCGCCATCCTGTCGGTGGTGAGCCTGAGCAACACCCGCCTGAAGGTGACATTTTCCGAACCGGTGCTGAGTGCCACGCGCGTCTCGTCCTATTCCCTCAGCGAGGGCGTCGCGGTCCAGTCGGCGTCTTACGGGGAGGACACGCGGACCGTGATTCTGGTCACCGGCACGCTGAACTTTCGCACAACTTACACACTGACGGTGAACGGCCCGACGGACGCGGCGTTTGCGCGAAATCCCCTGCCCTTGACCAAATTCAATTTCACCCCGGTCGAGCTCGCGCCGCAGGACATCGGCAAAACCACGCAACCCGGCTCGATTGCCGCCGCGCCGGACGGCTACGATTTAACCGCGGGCGGGGGCGACATCGGCGGGACATCGGACCAGTTTGCCTTCGGGTTCCAACCTCGCGGCG
>CAZMLP010000189.1:0-8028 GCA_964566745.1 uncultured Verrucomicrobiota bacterium
CAAGGGCAAATTGAAACGGCAGATCGGCCCGCTTGTGGTAGCCCATGCAATACGGCCCATTTACGCCATCGGCCTTGCGGTGCGCGGGCAGCCAGCGATCCATCTTGCCATCATTCCACGCCTCGTGCTGAACCATCCAGGCATGGCTGGTGGAGGGAATTTTTTGGGCGCTGGAGGCATGCGTGTCCAAATGGAAAGGGAGCATATAACCATCCGGATGCTCGGGATCAGGCTGGTGGAAAACCGAGCGACCACTGGAAAGCTTCAAGGCATGCGGATCATCAAAGCCCCGGACGCCGGCCATCGTGCCAAAATAGTGGTCAAAGGAGCGATTCTCCTGCATAAGCAACACCACATGCTTAATCTCCGAAAATCCGCCGCGCGGAGGCGGTTGCGCCAAGGCGCGACGAACATTTGGTGGCATCAGGGATGAAGCCAGACCAGCGGCCGCCAGGCTGGCGGCGGAGGTAAGCAGGCGCCGCCGGGTCATTTGGACGGGCGTGGAGAGGTTTTGATTGGAGCTCATTGCCATGATTTTTAGAGAGATTCGATGGGTGACTCAACGGAAAATGAAACTATTGGAATGATGGCACAAAAATGTTTCAACGCCCCCCGATGCAGGCGCCGCGCCGGACACTATCCTCCTGGAACAGTCGCTACTTCCCGAAACCTGGCCGGTAGGTTCTGCCTTTCCACTCCACTCCGGGTCCGCGCGAAAGCCACCAGCTTCGAAAGGCAATGGCCATCACCAACCCCACGCCCAGCGGATGCAACAACGCGCCCAGCCAACTTGTGCGGCAGCGCAGCGTGACCAGCCACCGGATCGCGAGCACCATGCTGGCATGGAACAACATTTGGTTGCGAAGGTTGGCGGGGGCCCAGAGGCATTTGACCACCGGCCCCAGAAAACAAAACCAAAGACCAAGAATAAACGCCCAAAAGAGAAGCGCCTTCGAGCCAAACAGGGCGCGAAGGTTTTTGGCGAAACCCGCCCATGTTTCGCCAAACGACCGGTACATCCGAACTTTTGAAAATCGAAACGCCTCCCCCACGCAAAGCCGCAACCCCTGCCCCATTTGTGCCGCCATTCGCCGGCCCAAAGCCACATCCTCCACAATCTCCGCGCGAACCGCCTCGTGACCGCCAACGGCCTGATAACCCCTCCGGCTGAAAAACATGAATTGCCCGTTCGCGGTTCCCAAGGCCCCCGTGAATTTTGCTCCCGCGATTCTTGCGAGCGAGGGGAATCGTTGAAGCAACGCGACCAGCCAGTGGGGGGTGAAGACAAACCCGACCAGGACCACAATGGGGATGATCAGCTTTTCACCCAGTGTTTTGGTGACGAACCGCGGCCAGGCGGACAGCAGATCCGCTCTCCAAGAAACCGCCGCCCGCGCCGCCGCCGAGAGGGCGTCGGCGGCATGAATGGTGTCGGCGTCAGTAAAAAAGAGGTAGTCGCCGCGGGCGTTTAGGGAGAGTTGATGACACGCCCAGTTTTTCCCGGTCCATCCATCAGGAAGCGGCGCACCCTTCAACAAAGTGACTTTTTGCGGGCCGTCAAACTTCGCGCTGCCTCGCTCCACAAGTTCCGCGGTGCCATCCGTTGAATTGTCATCAAGGACAATTAATTCCCAGTTCGGATAATTCTGGTTCATCAGGGACTCCACGCACGCCTCGATGTTCAGCGCCTCATTCCGGGCGGGGACCAATATGGACACCAAGGGCGGGTTGGCGAGCGGTCGCCCGGGCCGCAGTCCGCGAAAAACGAGCAGGTTGGCCAAGGTCATGAACAGGCAGAGCCAGAGGATGACAGGAAGGTGCCACAAAATCAGCGCAATCATTTTCATGTCGTTGCCGTAAAATTATGAGTTCACTCACGGATTCTGACAGACATATCGACAAATCGTCCCGGTGGATTTTATTGGCGCGGCGGAACGGTCTTTTTTACGGTGGGCGCGCCATGACTGCCGCACTTACCACGGCCCGGAAAGCCGCAATCTCCCGCCAAGTGGAACAAGCCGTTCAGACCACGCCCGCCCACGACATCCACTCGCACCTGTACGATCCAGCTTTTGGTGAACTGCTGCTTTGGGGTATTGATGACCTGCTGACCTACCACTATCTTGTGGCCGAGGCGTTTCGTTACTTCACTTTTCCGTACGAGGAGTTCTGGTCGCTTTCCAAACAGGAGCAAGCCCAGCGGATCTGGGATGCCCTGTTTATTCAACACTCACCCATTTCCGAGGCGTGCCGGGGAGTCCTCACCACATTGAACTCGCTGGGATTGGACGTTCGCAAACGGGATTTGCCCAAACTCCGGCAGTGGTTCGGACAGCAGAGCCCCGACGCCTATGTGACCCGCTGCATGGAACTGGCAAGGGTCGCAAGAATCTCGATGACCAATTCTCCGTTTGACGACTGGGAGCGGCCGGTTTGGGAAGCGGGTTTTCGGCGGGACGAGCGGTTTACCGCCGCATTGCGAATCGACCCGCTGCTTTTGGATTGGAAGAGCGCGCTCCCCAAGCTGGTAGCATGGGGATATCCCGTTGAGCGGGCGCTGCACAAAAAAACCATTGCCGGAATAAGGAAATTCCTTCGCGACTGGTCCAAACGAATCAATGCGCAATATCTGATGGTGTCACTCCCGCCGAATTTTGCGTTTCCCGCCAAAACTGAAACCGCCAAGATCATTGAGGAGGCGGTCTTGCCTCATTGCCGGGAGTTTGGCCTCCCATTCGCCATGATGCCTGGCGTCAAACGAGGCGTGAACCCCCAATTGCGTCTCGCCGGGGACGGGGTGGCATTAACCGACTTGGCAGCGGTTCAAAATCTTTGCGCGCAGTTCCCGGAAAACAAGTTCCTGGCCACCGTTCTGGCGCGGGAAAACCAGCATGAATTATGTGTGCTGGCTCGAAAATTCCGCAATTTGCACATCTTCGGCTGCTGGTGGTTTACCAACATTCCCTACGTGATCGAGGAAATGACCCGCCTGCGCCTGGAGCTCGTCGGTCTGAGCATGACGCCGCAGCACTCGGACGCCCGGGTGCTCGACCAAATTATCTATAAGTGGGGCCATTCCCGAAGGATTATCGCCAAGGTATTGACCGACAAATACCTGGACGTTGCGGCGACCGGCTGGACCGTCACTCCGCAAGAGATTCAACGAGATGTCAAAGAACTGCTCGGGGGTGCGTTTGACCGGTTTTGCCGCGCGTAGCGCCATCTAAAAGCGGCGACCGAGAATCAATTTTACGAGCAGGTCATCGGTGCCTCGATTTAAACCAATGCCGACGCCAAAATTGATCTCCCACTTGGGATCCAGATTCAGGTCAATCACGGGAAAAAGCTGTTGTTCCTGGTCGCGCCAGCGCTCGAAATGGCCCAAGGTTCCGAGCGAGGTATAATATTCGACCCCCAAGGCTATCTTCTCCGTCGCGTCATAACTGATCTTGCAACTCGGGGCGAATTCCAGGCCACGACTGGAATTCATCCCGTGAATGGATTTCCCCAGTGTGGGGTTCAGCGCGAAATACCAACGTCCTATTTGCTTGTCGATAATCGGCCGGATCTCCCACGTCCAGTTGTCCTCCGAGTAAGACCACCGTTGATAGCCAATTTCTGTGGAGAGACTGGCTCCCACCGGCCAACCCCAGCCTTCAGGGACGCGCACGCGGGGCCGGACGTGATCCCCCACCCATTCCCAGCCGTGTCCCGGTTGGATGCTGCTAAAAACATAGAATCCGGTCTCAAACCAGTCATTAAACCCGTGAGTAATTTCGAGCGTCTCGTGGAAGGCGTGGTTGGAGGGAAGCACTCCGTTCACAACCTCCTTTTCCCCATGAACGGTATAGTTGCTGTGCAACTCGACCATGGTGGCTCCTTTGGGCACAGTTTCCGAGCCATACACTTGGATTTCGTAACTGTCCTGCGACCATGCGACCCACACAAACGCCATCAGCGCGAGCGAGGGGGTTAAAATATTCACCTCAGGAGGGTAAAGTGGACGAAATCCGCTTTCCATTTTATTTCACGAGGCGATATCCACGGGTTTATCCTTGCTTTTCAACAAACATAGGGATACTGCATACACTTGTCGTAATCAGGATATATAGAAAAGATTCGGGACCTGTGTCTAATTCACGGGCGGGAGTGTGTGTGTCCCTCTGAAGCATCCAGCAGCACTCGGGCAGCATTCAAAGACGTCAAATCAGGGGGCCTTTTCCGCGAGCGTGCCAAGGGGGGGGAGGAATGTGCGAACGTTTTTGGCATCAAGTTTTTTGACAAAAAACCGAATAAAGATGGGATGTCGCCTTGTCAAAGAGGGCGGCTGTGTTATTCTAGGATAGGGTTTTCGACTTGGGATGAGTCTTCCGCTAAAAATATTGATCGTAGAGGATTGCGAGGCGGATGCGCTGTTGCTTGTCAGCCATCTTCGCAAGGCTGGCTATGATCCATGCTTCGAGCGAGTTTGGTCGGCGGAGCAGGTGACCGAGTCCCTGTCGCGTGGTCCATGGGATCTTATTGTCAGCGATTATTCCATGCCGGGGTTCAATGGCTTGGCGGCCATGGAAATGGTCAAGGAAGATGGAACGGACGCCCCCTTTATACTGGTTTCCGGAACCGTCGGCGAGGAACGGGCTGTCAGCGCCCTCAAAGCGGGCGCCAGTGATTACATCCTCAAGGACAACCTGAAACGCTTGGTCCCCGCCATTGAGCGCGCCTTGGCGGAGGCCAAAGAGCGGCGTGACCGCAAAACG
Organism: uncultured Verrucomicrobiota bacterium; assembly: GCA_964566745.1. Lineage (GTDB taxonomy): Bacteria > Verrucomicrobiota > Verrucomicrobiia > Limisphaerales > CAZMLP01 > CAZMLP01. The sequence continues at coordinate 4,758 of CAZMLP010000189.1, forward strand.
ACCGAGGAGGCCTTGCGCCAGTCCGAGGCGAGATTCTCAAAAGTATTTCAAAGCAGCCCGGTGGCCATGGTGCTCTCCACGCTCGCGGAGGGCAAAATCATGGAGGTCAACGACGCCTTTTTGCAGGCATTTGGCTACGTGCGGGATGAATTGACCGGACGGACCTCGGGTGAGATTGGCCTTTGGGTGGTTCCCGAGGCCCGGGCACGCATGCAGGCCGAAGTCAGGGAAAAAGGGCGGGTGGTGAACATGGAGGCGGACTTCCGCAAGCGGTCCGGAGAGGTTGGTCATTCCCTGGCCTCGGTGGAATTGGTGGAGGTCGGCGGGGTCCAGTGCGTTTTGTCATTGATTCATGACATCACGGAGAAGAAGCGGATCGAGGCGCAACTTCTCCGCAACCAGCGGTTGGAGAACATCGGCAACTTGGCGGCGGGCATCGCGCATGATCTCAATAACGCGCTATCCCCCATTTTGATGTCCATCGAGTTGTTGCGCGGCAACCATCCGGCCAAAGGTGACCAGGCAATCCTGTCCACCCTGGCGGCGAGCGCCCAACGCGCGGCCAGCATGGTGCAACACGTGTTGACTTTCTCGCGCGGATTGAGCGGGGAACACACGGCGGTGCCCACTTCCCGTTTGCTCAAGGATCTTTCACATGTGATGCGGCAGACATTTCCCAAGAACATTCGCTTGGAAGTCAATTTGCCGACGAACGTCTGGAGCATCAAAGGGGACGCGACGCAGGTGTATCAAGTATTGTTGAATTTCACGGTGAACGCGCGTGACGCGATGCCGGAAGGCGGCAAGCTTTCCCTCGTTGCCACCAACGTCACCATTGACGAGCAATTCGCCCGCATGAACGCGGATGCCCATGCAGGTCCGCACGTTTGTGTCTTGGTCAAGGACACCGGCACAGGCATTCCCCCGACAGTCCTGGCGCGTATTTTCGAACCGTTTTTCACCACCAAGCCGGTGGGCAAAGGAACCGGTTTGGGGCTTTCGACGGCGCGCCAAATTATCCAGCAGCACGGCGGTTTCATGACAATCCAGACGGAAGTGGGCTGGGGCACCGAGTTCAAGGTATATTTCCCGGCATTGCCCTCGGCCGCCGCGGCAGGGGCAGGCAGTCCCGAGGCCCTGCCCTCCGGCAATGGCGAAACCATCCTGGTGGTGGACGACGAGGCCTCCATCCTCGATATCACCACACAAACATTGCGCATGTCGAATTACGACGTGCTTACCGCAAGGGATGGTGCGCAGGCAATGGCGGTTTTCTTCCAAAACCGGGACAAAATCAAACTGGTGCTCACCGAGCTTACTTTGCCGATTATGGACGGCGGAGCATTGATCCGGGCTTTGCAAAGCGTTGATGCGCGGCTTCAAATTATCGTGTCGAGCAGCCCGATTGATGACGGCCGGGAGACAGACATGACCCAATACAAAGTGCAGTTCTTCCTGCAAAAGCCCTACACGGCGCCCCAGTTGCTCGGCGCAATTCACAAGTCCCTGCAAGCGCCCTGCTGACAGCTTGTCATCGCGGCATTCCATTCCATTTTTCGGGATTCTATTTTGGTGCTGGCCGCTCTTTCCGCGATCCGCCTTCCATGGGTCCAACACCACGATTGCCGGGCAACCTGTTTTCGGCCATCGTGAACGGGCATGCGCTCTCGTTCGACAATTTCAAAACCGGTCATCGCCGGGTTTCTAGCCTTTGTCATTTCGCTCGCCGCTGACACCCCTTTGGACAACCAATACCTACGCGACCACGCCCTGACCCGGGGCTTCACGCTGGGGCGACCCGTTGCCGCCACGCCGACACCCGACGGCAAATCCGTTCTCTTTTTGCGCGCCCAGCCGCGCCAAGCCCGGCTGGAGCTTTACGAGTTTGATGTGGCGACACGCCAAACGCGTCTTCTTCTCACACCCGGGCAAGTCCTCAAAGGCGCCTCGGAAAATCTATCGCCGGAGGAAAAGGCGCGAAGGGAGCGGATGCGTGTCAGCGTTGGCGGCCTTGTCAGCTACCAATTGTCCAAGGATGGCAAACGCGTGTTGCTGCCCTTGTCCGGCAAACTTTACCTCTTGGAACGTGGCAGCGGCGCGATTCGCGAGCTAAAGACCGCGCCCGGAACCATCCTCGATCCCAAATTCTCACCTGACGGCCAGAGCGTGGCGTTCGCCCGTGACTACGACGTGCATGTCTATGACCTGCCGCGTGATCAAGAGCATGGAGCGACAACCGGCGGTTCCGAACTGGCATCGCATGGCCTTGCCGAATTTGTCGCGCAAGAGGAAATGGACCGGTTTAGCGGCTATTGGTGGTCTCCTGACGCCCGATACATCGCCTACGAGGAGGCCGACGCGCACGGCGTCGAGGTCTGGCATGTGGCGGATCCGGCCAAACCGGGCCAGCCTCCCCTGCCCTCGTTTTATCCCCGGCCCGGCAAAGCCAATGTGAAGGCGCGCTTGGGCGTTGTTTCCACAAGCGGTGGCGCCACGACTTGGGTGAAATGGGACGCCGAGCGTTACCCTTATCTCACTCAAGTGGACTGGAGCGAGGGCGGCGGTTTGACGCTCTGCGTAATGACTCGCGATCAACAGGAGCTTGTGTTGTTCCGTGCGGATCCAAAAACCGGTCAAACCACACCACTCCTCACGGAGAAAGACCCGGCGTGGATTAACCTCAATTCGCAAATGCCTCATTGGCTGAAGAACGGAACCTTCTTGTGGACCAGCGAGCGGGACGGGGGCCCGCAACTGGAGTTGCGTGAGCACTCCGGAGCCTTGCGAACAATGCTCGTGCCTCCCGCCATCGGCTATCACTCACTCGCGGCGGTTGATGAGGCCACTGGTGTCGTCTATTTTCACGCAAGCGCGAATCCCACCCGCAGCCACCTCTTCCGGGCGCCATTGCAAGGCGGCGCCGCGGTCGCTCTGACCGATGGTCCTGGTGTGCAAAGCGCGAACTTCGGAAAGCAGGAATCCATCTACACCTTGAATCAAACGGACTCCGGCAAAATGCCGACCACCACAGTTCGCCGGGTGGATGGAACCGTGCTCGGTGAACTTCCTTCTGTCGCGGAGAATCCGCCATTCGTCCCAAAGGTTGAGTTATTGAAGGTCGGTGAGGGGGAGGGTTTTTACGCCCGGGTCATCCGCCCGCGCAACTTCGATCCGGCCCGCCGCTACCCGGTGGTTCTGGACGTTTACGGCGGCCCGCATTCCCTGCATGTTGCCGACACAATGAGCAGCCATCTGCTCGGCCAATGGATTG
>CAZMLP010000190.1:0-12883 GCA_964566745.1 uncultured Verrucomicrobiota bacterium
AGCTTGGAGGCCAGAACGCCGGACTCGTTACTGCAAGCCCTTGGGCAGGCACTGGCGGCAATCACCCCCAAAGACACCCTCAACTGGTTTGCCCATTGTGGCTACAACTTTATTTAAAACGCTCTAAGTGGTATAAAACAACGTGCAGAAGATGATGATGAAAGTTTCCTCCAAATTCGCCATGCTGTTCGGCTCGCCGGGGGAGACCAAAGTGCTCATTTGCGTGGACACCAAATGAATATCCGGATTTTCACCCAGGAATCGGTTGAGTTGCTCCTCCAAGGCGGTTGCCGGAGAAGGTCCCGAGGGCCGCCGATTGAGCAGAACCTCGAATACTTTTGCCTTCATGGAGCTTCAAATCCGCGTTTTCACTCCGGTTTCTTGACCAAAGCGAGGCATCCCTCCCGCCGATAAATCGCGCGCACAAACGCGTCGGCACGAAATCCGCTCAATCCCGACAACAACGCGAAGCCGCCGCAACCATCCGAGACATAGTCATTGCGACAAACCAGCTCGTTCGGCCTCAAGCGCCGCAGGCGCCCCGTGACCGCAGTGGTTACTGCGGCGGCGGAGCTGCTCATTGGTTTCGATGGCTTCGGTTTCATCATGGATTCCGGTTTCATCGGCCGCGCCGCGGCCCGCGATACATCAGAGCGAGGCCGGCGACCATGGCGACGATGCCCCCAATCAGGGTCCACACTGCCTTGTCCGTCGGCGAACCGGTAAAGACACGAGAGACGTCGGAAGCAAAGGAATGGGTGGCGTTGACACCAAAAGCGATGAGCGCAACCCCGCTGACCAGCAGGGCCAGCGAGAGGATTCCATTCATGGTTTTGTCCGGGCTATAACTCTGTCAACCGCGCCGGCGACCCGAGATAATGTTGAGCAGGACCACGACGATGGCGATCACCAGCAAGATGTGAATGAAGCCACCCATGGTGTAGCTGCTCACCAAGCCGAGCAACCATAGCACCACCAGGATGACGGCGATAGTGTATAACATATGATAGATTCCTTTCGTGACCGGATTGACGACGGGCCGGCGCGCCGGGCACCAGCCCTTGGCAAACTGGTTTTAGTTGGCCGCCACCGGCACGGCAAAGGTCATGTTGTTCACCACGCTGTCCACCCCGTTGATGTCGTTGACCAACTTGGTGACCAGGCTTTTCTCGGCGGCGTTCTTCGCGACGCCGCTGACGATGACCACGCCATCCGTGGTCTCGATTTTGGTCCGGACCGCGCTCGTGGAGCGGTGCGCCAGCAAGGACGCTTTGACTTGCGCGGTGATGGACGCGTCGTCCATCTTGTCGTCCAAGGTGTCGGTCGCGCGGGGGGTGCCCTTGGCAATCGTCATCTCGTTTTTCACGTCTTTGATACCATCGACATCCCTCACATATTCAGCGGTCAATTCGCTTTGGGCCGCGCTGGACGCTTCGCCGTGGAGGGTGGCCACCCCCTGCCTGACGCTGATCTCAGTGCCGGTCGCGCTCACGTTCCGATGGAACAAGAGGGCGCTCTTGACCTTCACCACGAGCCACGAGTCCGTGTGCGCGGCCGGACGGTTGCGCCTTACCCTCAGTTGGTTGTTCACGCTCTTGACCCCGGGCAAACCCTCCACGGTGTCTTGGGCGAGCGAACTGTGGAAATCATCCTCGACCGTCCCGGTCAAGAGGACGGCGCCGTCGCGAGACTCGGTTTTGATCGAGTCATCCTTCAGGTAGGTTTTGAAGACGTAGGACTTTTTCGCGGAGGAGACGATGCGGTCGTCGGTCTCCGAGGCGCGCGCGGGCACGGAGGTGGCCAGCCACGCGCTGGTGACCGCGAGGAGCGCAAGAAAACTGGCGGATTTCATTCTCAAAGTGCTTTTACCGGGGACGGTCGGGTTAATCATAATTTTTAGACGAGCATCACTCTACGTTGCCTCCCTGGCATCCGCGATGGGGTGTAACCCTACTGCGCCTTCTCGACCGTCCGGTCAGCGGCTGCTTTTCGAAGGGACCTTCTTGGGCATCGGGATAGCCAGAGGCAGATTGACGGGCGGGGGGTTTGTCGGATTCACGTACTTCCGCAAAACCCAATGCCGCTGCATCGCCTCGATCAACCGCTCCAGCTCGCGCATGGAGGTTTGCGTTTGCCGCACGAGGCCCGGCAGGTCCCGCATTTCGTCAGCCACCGCATGGGTGATGTCAGGCAGGCGTTCCGTCGCGTTCCCGACATTGCGCGCCACGACGTTGAGGCTGGTCAGAACCGTTTGCGCCGCGCCCAGCACGCCGTTCCCGTTCGCGAGGAGGTTTTGCAACTCGTCCGCCAGAGCCGTTTCCGCGACCAGTTTCCCCATGGTGCCTTTGCCCGCCGCGACGCCAGCCGCCATGTTTTCGAGACTCGCGGCAAGATTATCGAGGCGTTGCCGGGTGATCCCCAGGTCCACGCCCAATTTTGCCCAGACGTCCAAGCCGGCGCTGGTTTTTTGGAGCACCAGGAGACTTTCCTGGCGGATTTCCTCGACCGCCAACTCCAGCGCGCTCTGGTACTGCTCATTGCATACGATGGAGGCGTCCCCCTCCGGCAGCGATTTGCCCGTGCCGCGCGTGATTTCAAACAACGAGTCTCCCGCCACGCCGAATTTTTTCTTCACCACCGCTGATGAATCCACACGCACGAAACGGAAGAAGTCACGGCGAATCCTTGTTTGCGCCTCCATTCGCCCGGTGGCATCCACGAGCACGTCGGAGACCGATCCCACCAGCGTGCCCAAAAAATAAATCTCCGAGCCTTGGCGAATGCCCGCCGCGCCGTCCGCGGGCAAAACGATCCGCAAGTTGACATTGGTTTTGAACCAGCGCTGGCTCCGGCCGGTCCACACCACCGCGGCGACCAGCACCGCGACGACCGCGAGCACAAATGTGCCCGTGATCTCCTTGACGCGTTTGAATTTGAAGCGCTCGGCCATGGCGTCAGAGGTAAGTCAGCAAGGAAACCACGGCGGAGATGACAAAGAGACCCGCCACGGAACGAGTCAGGGCGCGCTGGGTGGCCGGCGGGATTTCCGTCACGGAGCCGCCCACCCCCAGGCCACCGACGCAGCAAGAGGCGCTGGCAAACAGGGCCGGCAACAGACTTTTCGCGAGAATATTAAACACATCTTTCGGTTGCACCGCACGGGACACGGTGTCGGCAAACAGCAAGGGATCGCGACTCCCTTTGCCCATCCACGCCGCGAACACATAGCCGCTGGCGAAAGCAATCAGGATAAAGACCATCGTCAGGCAAAACGTGGCGACGGCGGCGCCCAACACCCGGGGCGCCACAAGGTGGAGAAATGGATCGTTTCCGCCGCCCTCCTGGCTGCTGACCTTGCCGCTGATTTGAAGGACCCCCAGCTCCGTTGTCATGGCGCTGCCACTGCGAACAATCACCACCAAATTGATGAGCACGGGGCCAAGCTCGCGAGCCACGACCGTCACCAGCACCGGGCCGAGCAGCTGCGACAGACCCGCCTCGCCAATCCAAAAGCTGCATTGCACCACGACGAGGATGCCAACCAGCACCCCCAAGGCGCCGACAAACCAGAGCGGCTCGACGCCGACCGCCAAGACTTGCAGCGCGAACGCCCTGCGCGCCGCCCCTCCCCAGCGCCACGGCCGGGCGGAAAGGCCAAGCGCCGTTCCCACCACCGCCGCCACATGGCGCGCCTCGTCCCATTGCGTCCACGCATTCGCGCCCACCCAGGCCGGCAGACGCCGGTACCAGGAAGATGCCCTCCAGGCTTGGCCAGTTCCCTCCGGGCTAACCTGCATAGCTTCTGCTATCCTCGCTCAAAATCCCTTCTCCTCGCAATTGGACCGCCATGATTATTTTTCCCGCTGCTTTGGCTTGGTCTCGGGCGGGACAGTCGGGTCTTCCGCCAGCGCGTCAAGCTCGTCGAATTGGATAAACGTGAATACTTCCTTCGACGCGTCCATTGGCAGCATCTTTCCTTCTTTGGCCCGAAAGGCCTGGCCTGGCGCAATCACCGTGATGCCGGTGTCGCCGATCACTTTTAAGGGGACCACCGAAGTCTTGTCGGCGACTTGTGTGCCATCCGCCGTGATAATGTACCTTCCGGATCCGCTGCCCTCGACCACCGAGCGCCCGGCGGCGTTCCTGATCTCGAAGGTGCTGCCGGGAACCAGCGACCGCACCGCTGTAAATATCCTGCCTTTCCGGAGGTCCAGCAAGGTTTGCATCGTGGAGGCGCCGTCTTTGGTGGAACGCGCCATTTTCTCGAGTTTCACCTCGGTGTCGGCTTGCAGCCGCACGGTGGTGCCGACACGCCGGAAAAACAGGTCGGCGCGCGCGCCGTCGCCAGTGCGAACCACCGCCCCCTGGCTTAAAACGTGGTGATTCTTCAATTCGGTGAATACGCCGCCATCGTCCGAATACTCGCACTTGCCATGGACCGAGATGACCACGGCCTGCGGCAGGTCCGTGTTCTCGCTGACGCGAACCTCCACGGGCTGGGCGCGGACCACAATCGCTTCGGGAACTGGGCCCAGCACCACGGTGATGATGACGGAAATCAGGGAGATGCGATGCATGATGAGGCCTTTCGATGACAACGGGGTTTCACGCACAAACGACTTTGGGTTGGGATTTGTAAATCGCCACAACGGCGTTCCGCTGAATGTTCACAAAGGTTTTCGCGCGCCTCATCTTGGACCACCCAGGGATCTTTAGCTATGGGGTGTAGCCCCCACCCCGGGTCAGCGAAGGACGGTCGCGCGGACTTGGCGCGGCAGGCAAATTAGGTTTGGCCCGGGACCCGCCGGGATCCCGGCGCCCAAGGCCAACCATCCGCTGCGCCTCGACATCCCAGACCTTTAATTTGAGGCACCGAATGATGTCACGAGGATGAAGCGAGGTCTTTACCGCCGTTCTCATTTCAGAAATTTCCCGCAGCACTTCAGGGAGGCGATAAAAGGGAATGCGCGCGTTGAGATGGTGAATTTGATGATAGCCGATATTGGCGGTGAACCAGGCCATGATCCGATTGGTGTCCAGGAAACTGGAGGACTCCAATGCCGCCTTTTCGTAAGTCCAGCCCGCCTTGTCCCGAAAGACAACTCCCGGAAAATTGTGCTGCGCGTAAAACAAATAGCTTCCGATCGCGCAGGCGATGAAATGCGGGATGGTTTGCGTGAGCAACAGTGCCGGCCATCCGGCAAACATGACCAACCCCACTCCAATCGCGATATGAGCCACCAAGGAAACGAGGCAGTCAAGGCGCCGCGCCGGATTGTTCAGGAACGGATTGATGCACATCCCGAAAATGAATATGAAAACATAGCCGAAAAGGATCGTGACCGGGTGCCGGACAAAAAGATATTTCCAGCGGACTTTCGGCGGAGACTTTAAAAACTGCGCCTTCGTCATGATGGGAAACGATCCTAATACACCCCTTTCAGCCCCAGTTTCACCTGATGCTGGCCGCGCAGCCACTGCTGGATTTCCTTGGCGCGCTTCCAGCGCCCCGCCTGCAAGCCCGCTTGCAACTCCGCCAGCGCCTGGCCGCTGACGCGGGGTTTGGCGCCGCCCCCGTGCTCCCGCGCCAGCAGCGCGGTCACGCCCCCGGTTTTGAGCGCCTCCATCCAGTTGAAAAACTGGCGGCGGCGATCTCCGCGGCTCGCACATACTGGCTGGGAAAATTGGGCGGGGTCTTGAAAGTGCCGCGCAAGACTCACGCCAAAAAAGACGCGGCGCAAGCGGCCGAGTTTCAGCGGACGCTCTGCGACAGGCTCAGGAGCTTGAGCGTGGCTGGTGGAAAACCGGTGCGGATTTGGGTGGCTGACGAGCACCGGTATGGCCTGATCCCGGTGGTGCGCAAGTGCTGGACGTTGCGTGGCGAGCGGCCGACCGCGCCGTATCAGACCAGGTAGGAGTGGGGCTATCTCTACTCGGCCTTGGAGGTGGATGGCCAAAACGCGGCCCACTTTCTCTGCTTGCCGGCGGTCAGCCTTCCCCTAAGCCGGTTGTTCTTGGAACACTTGGCGGCCACCGATCCCCAAGCCGAGCACGTCGTGATTTGGGACCAGGCGGGTTTTCATCCGAACCCGGAACTGCACGCGGTGCCCGACCGCGTCCAGCTCGTGCCGCTGCCGCCGTACAGCCCCGAATTAAACCCGGTCGAGGCCATTGGCGAGGTGATCAAAGACCGGATCGGCAACACTTTGTGGGAAACACTGGACGCCTTGGAAGCGGTCATCGGCGAGGAATTGCGGCCCGTTTACGAGACCGCCGAGCGGGTACGGAGCCTGGTCTCACACCCCTGGCTCATCGACCAAGTAAACGCTTCCGTAACGGAGAATAGTGCAATTACGAGATAGAAGTTGAATTATCCCGAGTCCCGGCAGCCCATTGCGATCTCATTTAATTCCCAATATTTCATGCAAGCTGGTCAATAGCGTTTCCACATTGCAGGGCTTGGGCAGAAACTTCATTGCCCTCGCCTCCAAAGGTTCGACATGATGTTCCGTATGGAAAGAGCCGCTGAGCGCAATCATGGGAACGGCGGGGTTAATGTCCACCAAGGCACGGATGAGCACCCTGCCATCCAACACCGGCATCATCATGTCGGTGATTACAGCTTTGATTTCATCCTTTTGGTCGGCATAAATGCCGACAGCTTCAAAACCATCGGAGGCAGTCAACACGCGATAGCCATAGGCTTCGAGGGTTTGTTTTGTCAGCGATCGCACGGCAGCCTCGTCATCCACCACCAGGATGAGTTCGCCCTGCCCGCGCGCGGGTTCAACATCATCGAGTTGCACGGCTGGCGATTTTCCGTCGGCAAGTGCGGGAAGCCAGATTTCGAAAGCGGCTCCTTTGCCAAGAGTACTGCTCAGGCTGATAAAACCGCCGTGCGTTTTCACGATGCCCAGGGCAGTGGAAAGGCCAAGGCCGGTTCCTTTGCCAGGGTCCTTGGTAGTAAAGAACGGGTCAAAAATTCGGTCCTGGATTTCGGGGCTGATGCCGACGCCCGTATCCCGGACCTTCATGACCACATATCGGCCTGGTTTGACTTCTGGATTAGCGGACGCACCGGGCGCATCAATCGCGAAATTGTTGGTCGTGATTGACAAGTCACCGCCCTTTGGCATGGCGTCACGGGCGTTGATGCAAAGATTCAACAGGACCTGGTGAAGCTGGGCGGGATCGCCGCGCAACGACCAGAGGTTTTCAGGCACGACCGTGCGGACCGTGATGGACTTTGGGAAAGTTTCCCGAGCAATCGTTGCGACCTCGCGAATGAGATTTCCCAGTTGGACAGTTGTGTGACCTCCCGGAGTCCCGCGTGCGAACGACACGACCTGCCTGACCAGATCAGTGCCGCGTTTGGCGCTGGCGTGAATGATACTGAGAAGCTTTTCGGTGGCCTCATCCCCGGCGTACTGTTTCAACAACTCACAGGACATAAGGATGGGGGCCAGCACATTGTTCAGGTCATGGGCGATTCCCCCGGCAAGCGCGCCAATGCATTCGATGCGTTGGGAGCGCATGAACTGCAGCTCTAGTTTCTTTTTTTCGGTGACATCCTCGACCATGCCAATCGCATAGATCGGTTCATTAGCCGCGCCGCGAACGACAGAGACCGTAAGCCGGCCAGAGACGATTTCGCCGTCTTTGCGCAAGTAGCGCTTTTCGACTTGGTATTGCTCGCGTTTTCCCGCCATCAGTTCGCAATACAATTCCATGTCGGTTTGTACATCGTCGGGATGGGTAAACTCGGTGAACCTCATGTGCTGGAGTTCTGCCTCGGAGTATCCTAGCATGCGCTGGAGGGCGCGATTGGATTTAATCGGATTTCCGTCCGTATTCACGAGCGCAATGCCAATGGCGGCATTCTCGAACGTAACGCGCAACTCAGCCTCGTTCTTGCGAAGTTCTTCTTCCATTCGCTTGAATTGCGTAACGTCCTCCGCAATGCCCACGATTCGCTGCAGTGCGCCGTCCGCGTCATTGACAGGAAACGCGCGGTCACGAATCCATCGCTCCGAACCATCGGGCCGGACAATGCGATACTCCTCGTGATATTCGCCAACGCCAGGCGTGAACGCGCTCCATTTGGCCAGCACCCGATCCCGGTCATTGGGGTGAATGGCTTCGATCCAAAGTCTTGGAGACTCGTAAAGTTCGCCACAGTGGCGGCCCCAGAGCTTTTCGTATCCGGGGCTGACATAAAGGACCCGACTCCTTTCAAGGTTGGTCATCCAAAAAACCTCGGTGATGTTCTCCACCACCTGGCGAAACCTTATTTCACTCTCGCGCAGTGTCGCCTCCGCGCGTTTGCGTTCGGTGATGTCTTCATTGACAGCAATCGCGCCATGAATGCTGTGATTGGAATCCAGCAGGGGCACGGCCGAGTGAAGGATGGTTTTGCGAGTGCCGTCCCAGCAGACAACTTCCTTGAGTTCATGCAAGGTAGAGATTCCTTCGGAGACAGCACGGGCAAGCGCCCATTTCTCATCACGAATGCGGCTTTGCAACGCGGCCAGCCAGTCCTTGTAGCTGGCCATTTCCTCCAGGCCCGGCTTTTTCACACCAGTCCAAAGAGTTTCGTCCGCGGGATTTGCCAGTTGCACTTCTCCCCGGCCATTGACGTACCAGAGGCTCAACGGGAGGGTTTTCAGAATTGCGCTTATAAGTCGCTCATTACGTTCCAGCGATTCGTTCAATTGCTTCCCCTCAGCTGGGGGTAGCTCCTTACTCTCGCGCCATTCGAGTTTCCAAGCTGTTTCGAGCGGCGCGGGAATGGCATCACTGGCGTCAACACCAGGGGTGGTTTCTGTTGGATTCTTCAAGTCCGGCCTTCCAATTGGAGATTTCATAGAGCGTCACCCTGATAAAGCCTCGCCCGATTCAAAACCACCGCTATAACCATTATAGCGGGGTGTCATTTCGCCGACCCAGGCGGCGTCGAGTTCGAGTTCCGCGAGTTTGCTGAAGTAATTGGCAAAGATATTGAGCGCAACGTGAGCCACGATCTCCGCGATCTCGCCATCGCTGAAACCAGCTTGACGAATGGTTAGATAGTCGGTGTCCGTGACCTTCCCTCGCTGAATAACCAACGCCACCGCAAATTTAAGCGCAGCGTCGGCGCGGGGATCCAGTGCGGTGGCGCGCCAAGCGGCCACGATTTCCACCCGTTTCAACCCAGCCGCCCTCGCGGCGTAACCCTCGGGGCCCAGGCAGTAAGGGCAATCGTTAATGGCCGTAACGGTCAGCGCGATCTGAGCACGAAGTTTCGCTTCAAGCAGTCCGCCCGTCAGACATTCTCGCAAATTCAGATACGCTCTGAGGGCAACTTCCGATTGCGCCAGCGTCCTGAACAGATTCGGAATAAAGCCGTGACTGGCATTCACTGAATCGAGCAGTGACCTCACCGGACCGGTGGCAGAGTCTATTTTGAGTGGATTGATGCGTGGCATAGGTTTGCAGAGTTTGAGTGAAAGGGCGGCACCGCGATTATTGGTGCGAAAGCCCCGCTTCGTCCCGATGGAGAGATTTTATTGAGGAAATAGCCGAGCCGATGGCAAGCGCAGTCGGGCGAGAAGCAATTCTTTTATTAGGAGGTCGCGCCCATTTTTGGAATGCGCAGGTCCCGCTTGCGCTCAGGCGACTTTTGGATTTTTCTTGGATAGGTTGAGTACAATTTTAATTGGTTTATCGTTTTGTTTTTCCAGCCGTCGGCTTCACAATAACGCCTGATAAATCACTCGGCGTGCCAACTAGGAGGCGTAGTTGCAAACGCCTCATGTCCAGCGGGAAGCGTAGAATGCGTGAATGTGCAGGCATTACGAAAAATGCTGTAATTACGAAATTTGTCTGCGCAATCACGAAAACTCGTGCTACGCTATATCGTTCAATGAAGATTGAGGCCCTCCAATCAATTATGCTGGCCATCGGACAGGCGCGTTCGGTCAGTCAGGTGCTTCAACTCATAGCCGAAGGTGTGTCCGAGCGGCCGAACACGGCTTTGGTGCGGATTTGGCTGACCGGCCCCGGCGACCTTTGTCACGATTGCCATTTTCGCCAGCAGTGCCCCAATCAGACTCGTTGTCTTCACTTGGCCGCAAGCGCCGGACGCTCGCGCTCCAATCAAGATATGACCGAGATCAACGGTCGATTTCGCCGCATTCCGTGGGGCGTTTTTAAAACCGGTTGCGCCGCCGCGACCGCTCAACCTTTTTTGATACCCAAGCTGGATCGGGAGGACTTGGATATACAGGACCCGCTGTGGGTTGAGGAACAGGCCATACAAAGTTTCGCCGGACAGCCGCTCATCTTCCGGGAAGAGGTGCTGGGAATGCTCGCGCTGTTTGAACGAGCCAAGATTACTCCCGAGGAATTCAGATGGTTGCGCACTTTTGCCGACCATGCCGCCGTGGCAATCGTCAACGCGCGCGCATTTGAGGAGATAGAACAGCTCAAACGCCGGCTGGAAGTGGAAAACGACTATTTGCGGGAGGAGATGAAGGAGGCTCTTAACTTTGGCGACATCGTGGGTAATTCCAGTGCTTTGCGAAAAGTGCTTTATCAGATCGACCTCGTGGCCAGGACGGAAGCCAATGTCCTGATCCTGGGAGAATCAGGCACAGGCAAGGAACTCGTGGCCCGCGCCATCCATGAGCGCAGCCCGCGCAAAAAACATCCTCTCATCAAGGTCAATTGCGGAGCCGTTCCTGGGGAATTATTTGAAAGCGAGTTCTTCGGCCATGTGAAAGGGGCTTTTACCAGCGCGATCAAAGACCGCATCGGGCGGTTTGAGCTCGCAGATGGCGGCACGCTTTTCCTCGATGAAGTTGGCGAAATCCCGCTGTCACTCCAGGCGAAGTTGCTTCGCATTTTGCAGGAACATCAATTTGAGCGGGTGGGAGAGGAACGAACGCGCACTGCAAATGTTCGTGTTGTTGCCGCCACGAATCGCGATTTGAAACAGGAAGTCGAAGCGGGAAGGTTTCGCCAGGACCTTTTCTATCGGCTGAGTGTTTTCCCAATCGAGATACCGCCTTTGCGTGAGCGTCGTGAAGACATTCCGATTCTCGCTGCGCATTTTCTCAATGCGGCGGCCAAGAGATTGAATGTCAAAGCGGCACGGCTGACGCAGGCCCAGGCAAGGGCATTGTCGGCCTACGATTGGCCCGGCAATGTGCGCGAATTGCAAAACGTCATTGAGCGTGCAGTGATCTTATCACAGGACGGCCCGCTGCATTTTGAGCTTGCGCTGGCCTCCGTGAAGGCTTCTCGAAGCCGGGCTCAAGTCTCCAAGGTCGAAAAAATCCCGGTAGTGACTCGCGAGGGGCTCAAGCAGCACGAGCGCGAGAGCATCCGCGCGGCTCTGGCTCAAACCCAAGGCAAGGTGTTTGGACCGGGCGGGGCCGCTGACATCCTCGGAATGAAGGGAACCACGCTCGCCTCCCGGATAAAGGCGCTCGGTTTGAAACGAACATGATGGGCTGACACCTTAAGCATGGCCGAAGTTCAGATGCTGTCAGTGCAATGTCCCTGCCCTCGCGCAGGTAGTTGCCGGCCGCCAACTCAAAAATCTGCGACCGGCGGATCGACGGGTTGAACTGCCAGTCAAAGTCCTCCAGGGACTTGAGGGCGCGGAAGTCGGCGGCCTGCCGCTGGTGGCGCACGTTGAGTTCGTCCTGGAGAATGAGTTCGAGAAACTCGCCGTGGCCGAGCCGGCCGGCGGCCGCCTCTTGCAGGCGCACGTCGAGGGTTTGGGACCGGCCGGAGAGGCGCAGTTGGCGGAGGGTGGTTTGGAGTTGGCTCATAAGGGGTTGGGGGTTTCCGCTGGCGCGATGCGGTAGGCGTCCAGCGCGCGGATGAGGGGATGGGTTTCGAGAAAGTCCAGTTGCACGACGTTACCGGGCTGATCGAGGAGGCGCTTGAGGTCCCGCAGCCGCCACGCTCCGTGATGCGTGGCCGTGTGTGATACGTCTCGTCGTAGTGGCCGGCGAATGGGCCGCTCGGCGTGTCCCAGAAAAAATGCACGTCGTGCTTTCCCGGCGGCAGCGGGCTTAAGAGCACGAAGTAACCGGCGGCAAAGTCCGGGCCATGCTCGCCCGCCGGCAACCCGAGGTAGTTCTTCTCGGGCAGGGTGTATTGAAATGGCCCGGTCGTGACACGTTGCAAGCGGACATCCCCGAGGGCCACGCCATCGATTTTGACACCGGGATTGATCGCGGATTGAAACCATGCCTCGGCCGAGGGCTGGAACCCCGCGAGGCTCGTCACGGGCGGGTTGATGAAGGAGGCGTCGAAAGTGGTGCAGGGAATCAAAAGCGCGGTTCCCGCGGGGCGAGCCGAGAAACATGCGACTCAACCCTTGTTTTCATGAAAGCAAACCCACTCATTCTCTGCGCTTTGCTGGCCTTCAGCGCCTCCGTGAAGGCCCAGATGATTTCGCGACAGCCAGCCGGCCAATCTGTCAGTTTGGGGGCTGACGTTTCCTTCGCCGTGAACGCGAGCGGAAAGGCGGCGCTCCAATACCAATGGGCGCTCAACCAGCTGCCCGTCAAAGACGCCACCAACCGCACATTGTTAATCACCAATGTGACATTGGCCAACGGCGGAAGATATGTGGTGACGGTCACCGATTCCGCGGTGAAGAAGCGCGAAGCTTCTGAATGGCTTGGCGACGGATAATCATAGTTTTGCGGCGGGTTCATTGTTTGGACATTCTAGCGTGGAAATTCCACCGGCTGGCCGCGTCATTTCAAGGGCGGATATTTTCCAAGCTTGCGCTGAAGGGAACGCCGGTCAATTTGCAACAGACGCGCGGCCTGCGAGATGTTGCCGCCGCAGTCCGAGAGCACACGCTGGATGTGCTCCCACTCGA
>CAZMLP010000191.1:0-2172 GCA_964566745.1 uncultured Verrucomicrobiota bacterium
TGCCGATGACGGTGGTGCGCAAAGGCTGCTCTTTCATGGTCAGTCGTGATGAACCGGAGGATGATCGTAAAGTCGCGCGAGGCGGCGGGCATGCTCGTCATACGCGGCCTCAAACAAGACCGTCGCCCGCGCCGGCCCCACCAGCGCCCCGGCGGTAAGCACTTTGGGCGGCTGGCCGGCCTTCGTGAGGCGATCCGCCACCTCGGCCTTGATGGCGTTGACCAGCATGCACCCGCCCACCGTCGAGCCGGGCGCCACCGGTGTGTCAAGGCCCTCAATCCTCACCATGGAGTCGCCCACCGGCGCCCCGGTGTCGAGCACGAGGTCAGCCACGTCCTGCAATTTTTTCCCGCCGGGATGCTGCGTCTTGCTCGCCTCCGCGTGAAGCTTGCTGATGATCGCGACGACCTTGATCTTCCGCTGACGAAAGCCCATCGCCATCTCGATGGGCACGAGGTTGCAGCCGCTCGACGAGACCACCAGCGCGGAGTCGGCCTGCGACAAGTCGAAGTTGCGCAAGATGCGGTCGGCCAAACCGCTCACGTTCTCCAGAAACATCGCCTGACGCTGGCCATTGGCGCCGACGACCAGGTTATGAAAGCTGAGCGAGAGTTCGACGATGGGGTTGAAGCCGGGAAACGAGCCGTAGCGCGGCCACATCTCCTCGACGAGGATACGGCTGTGCCCGGAGCCAAAAAGATGAACCATGCGACCGGCAAGGATGGTGTTCGCAAACCAGTCCGCCGCCTGCTGTATGGCCGCTTGCTGTTGCTCGACAACCGCGAGCAATTCGCCGCACCGTTTGAAATATTCCGCGCTTGGTTTCACGTGAGTGCCCGAGCATAGGCCGGAAACTGGCGCGCGGGAAGGAGGAACCAAAAAACCGCGCGCCAAAATGTTTGGTTGCGGGTTTTTCGCGTCAAATAGCCATGTTCAGCAGGCTCTCCACGCGCTGCAGTCCGGTCTTGGTCCGTTCAAGAAGCACCGGAACATCATCAGCGGAAACCTCCAGCAAAATCATCGCGTCAGGGCTGCACGACAGCAAAACGGGGGTTTCCGCCGTCTGGTCAATCAGGCGATGCGCCAGGGCATTGGCGACATTGACCCTGGCCGCCAGCTCCGCGTGCGGCCCGGCGGACTCGATGGAACTGTGGTGCAACAGCACGGAGGTCGCGACATTTTCCGGCAATCCCCAGCGCGTCAGCAACCGCGCGCCAACGACGGCATGGTTCACGCCAAAGGCGGCCTGCTCGGCATCTGCCAGGCTCTGGCCGAAAGCGCCGCTTTGCTGCACCAACCCGGCGTACCGCGCGCTCTCCACCGAGCTAAGCACCAGCTTTCCAATATCGTGGAGCAATCCCGCCGTGAAAGCCAGGGCCTCGGCCTCCTGGTCGCCCTTCGCCAGCGTGGAGGCCGCCACCGCGGTGACCACGGTATGCCGCCAAAGGCTACCCATGTCCAATCCGCCCTTGGCTTTTCCCATCGACATCGCGCGGGCGCCCACCAGCGCGGAAACCACGCAATAGACCTCGTAAAATCCCAGGCGCATGACCGCCTCAAACATCCCTGTGACCGCCTCGTCCCCGCGAAACAGCGCGCTGTTGCACCGGCGCAAAACTTCGGCCGTCAGGGAGGGATCATGGCCAATTAATTCCACAATCCGGTCCACGTCGCGATCTGGATCGCCAAAGAGTCCCAGCAATTGGGTGGCAACAGTCGGCGCCGGTGGCAAATCCTTCACCCGGTCTATGTATTGGTCTGCTTTGTCCATTTGATTCGTCCCCATGGCGGTCACTTGCCCATTCAACCCAAACCCCCGTCTCGTTCTCGATCCCAGGCTCGCGCTCGTCCCGCCCGTAATAGCGCGGTCAAGTCCTCGTATTGTCATCATTTCCGGACGCGAATCAAGGCACTCTTGTTTTTCCGTCGTGAAGTTTGTCCGGCGCGGCAAACCCTGCTTGCATGCCCGCGGGCCAATTCCGGCTAGCGGTGTTGGGACGGGGGAAAAGTCTCGCTTTTGCGAGGGGGCCCCAGGGTGATTTGATTTGGGGATGCAAGTCGCTGGGGTGCAAGGTGAAAAATTTGCGCTAGACAAGGGGCGGTCTTTTTGCTGTTTTATCCTCGGATGAAAACGCCAACTTGGGCAGTGCCGCTGTCGCCAATTACCCCGGG
>CAZMLP010000192.1:0-1732 GCA_964566745.1 uncultured Verrucomicrobiota bacterium
CAGGCTGGGGTTGGACAAATGGATCGTTTCCCCGGAGCATCCGTTGACCTCGCGGGTGTCGGTTAACATCTTCTGGCAGATGTATTTCGGCAACGGAATCGTCAAGACGACCGAAAATTTCGGCTCGCAGGCGGACTGGCCGACGCACCCTGAGTTGCTTGACTGGCTCGCGACCGAGTTCATGCGCACCGGCTGGGACATGAAGGCAATGCAAAAGCTCATCGTGATGAGCGCCACCTACCGGCAGACCTCCTCGGCGCCCAAGAAGCTTTACGAGCAGGATCCGGAAAATCATTTCCTGGCACGCGGGCCGCGCCTGCGCCTGCCGGCGGAATTCATCCGCGACCAGGCGCTCTCCGTCAGCGGCTTGCTGAATCCGAAAATCGGCGGCGAGAGCGTGAATCCCTACCAGCCCCCGGGGTTGTGGGAGGAATTGATGGTGCGCGAGGATGGCGACCGTTTCAGCGCCCAAAAATACGTGCAAAGCCACGGCCCGGACCTCTATCGCCGCACGATGTACACCTTCTGGAAACGCACCTCGCCACCCGCAAGTTTGGCGGCATTGGACGCGCCGGACCGTCAAACCTGCGTGGTTCGCCGACAGCGTACAAACACGCCGCTGCAGGCGCTGGTGTTGATGAACGATCCCACCTACGTCGAGGCGGCGCGCAAACTGGCCGAGCGCATGATGACCGAGGCCAAAGATGATCGTGAACGGATCGAGCTTGCTTACAACTTGACCGTCGCCCGCAAACCGAGGAGCGCCGAAAGGTCGGCCTTGCTGAAGCTTTATCGCGAGCAGTTGGCCGCTTATCAGAAGCATCCCGGCACGGCGGAAAAACTGCTTGGCGTTGGCGAATCCGGCCGGGGTGAAAACCTGAATCCGGCGGATTTGGCGGCGTGGACCCTCGTGGCCACGACCATCCTGAACCTGGACGAGACTTTGACGAAGAATTGAGGCAGCCATGAACCAACCGTTTGAACAACTCCTGACCCGGCGTCATTTCTTCGGCCGTCTGGCCACGGGAATTGGCACCGCGGCCTTGGCGTCCGTGATGAGTCCCGATTTGTTCGGGGCAGTGACTCCCTCGGCGGCCAAGCCGCTTGGCGTGCTGCCCGCGTACAATTTTCCGCCCAAGGCCAAGCGGGTCATTTATCTATTCATGTCCGGCGGGCCCTCGCCGATCGACCTGTTTAATTACAAGCCGAAGCTAAAGGAATACGACGGCCAGGAATTGCCCGGCTCGGTTCGCATGGGGCAACGCCTTACCGGCATGACCTCCGGCCAGAAGAGTTTCCCGTGCGTGGCGCCGAAGTTCGAGTTCCAGCAGCACGGCAAGAGCGGCATGTGGATGAGCGAGCTTTTGCCGCATACGGCGAGGATCGCGGACGACATCTGCCTCATCAATTCAATGAATACCGAGGCGATCAATCACGATCCAGCGGTGACGTTCATTCAAACCGGCCATCAGCTTGCTGGTCGTCCCAGCCTCGGCGCGTGGTTGAGTTACGGCATCGGCAGTGTGAACCAGCAGATGCCCGCGTTCATCGTGATGATCTCGCAGGGCAGCGGCAACAAGACCGACCAGCCGCTCTCCGTGCGTTACTGGGGCAACGGGTTTTTGCCGGGCCAGCACCAGGGCGTGCGGTTCCGCTCCGGCAGTGACCCCGTGCTGTATCTGTCCAATCCGTCCGGTGTGGACGGCACGGCACGGCGGCGCATGCTCGACAC
>CAZMLP010000193.1:0-3846 GCA_964566745.1 uncultured Verrucomicrobiota bacterium
AGGGTGTTGAAGGTGCCCTTCAGATTGATGGCCAGGAGCCGGTCGAAGAGCGCGTCGTCGGTCTCGGCGAGCGGGGTCAATCCGGGCTGGATGATGCCCGCGTTGTTGACGAGGATGTCCACGCCGCCGAACAAGGTCTCGGTTCGGTCAAACAACGCCGCCACTTCCGCCACGGACGAGACGTCGGCCTGGACAGCCGCGGCATGACCGCCGGCGTCTTGAATTTCCTTCACGACGTTGTTCGCGTCCGCCGCCCGGCCCGCGTAGTTGATGACGACGGAAAAGCCGTCCGCGGCGAGCCGTTTGGCGATGGCCGCGCCGATGCCGCGGGAGGAGCCGGTGATGATGGCCACTTGAGGGTTTGATTGGATGTTTTTCATAACGCGCCCAGCATGCCACGAGTTGAATTTTCGGGTAGCCAGCGCCTTTCCATAACGGCTATTCATATTTTGAATGGCCGCCTTTGAAGAGCTCTCCCTCCTTCGCGCCTTTGTTTGCATTGTCGAGAGCGGCAGCATCTCCGCCGGCGCGCGGCGGCTCAAACTTCCGCAGCCGACGTTGAGCCGGCATTTGCGCCAACTGGAGGAGGAGGCCGGCGGACCGTTGTTGCGGCGCGACACTCATCGCATGAGCCTCACGGAAACGGGCCACCGCTTGCTGGCTGACGCGCGCGCCATGCTTTCGCTCGCCGAGGACGCGGAGCATCGCTTGCGGGAGGGGCAGACGACGTTAAGCGGGCACCTGCGCTTGTTTGCGACCATTGACTCGGGGCAATTTCCAGTCACCCGCCTGATCAGCAGTTTTCTGCAACTCAATCCCAAGGTCACCGCGGAGCTCGGCTTCACCAACCGCCCGTTGCACATGATTCAGGAGGGGTGCGATGTCGGCATCGTGGCGGGAGAGATCACGGACGACACGGTGGTCGCCCGGCTGGCCAACAAGCAGTTGCGCTATCTCGTCGCCTCGCCCGTCTTGGTCAAGAGCCGTCCGGCTGCGAAGGAACCGCGCGATTTGCAGACCTGGCCGTGGCTGGCGCTGGCGGGGGCGCAATTTGGCGGCTCGAAGGAAACCAAACTCCACTCCGGCAAAGGTCCCGAGCAGACACTGCCCATTTCACCGGTGTTTATTTCGGAGGGCGCCACCAGCCTGCGCGAGGCAGCCCGCGCCGGTCTGGGGATTTGCGTGCTGCCGGATTTTCTCGTGCGGGAGGACATCTTGTCCGGGCGGCTGGTCCGCGTGCTGCCCCTGTGGAAGGCGAGGGATATCTCGGTGCATGTGGTTTATCCCGGCCATCGCCTCTTGCCGGTGAGGGTGCGCGCCTTTGTTGACTTCGCCGTCACTTACATGCACACCGAGTTGCAACAGTCCGAAAAAACCTGAATGGGTGAATCAATCCGGCTGCCGTCCCGTCCAATCGAGGCGTAACAATTTTGTCAATGCCACCGTCTTGACTTTGATGGTCATCGGGAAAATCGTGTCTTCGCAAGCATTCATGACAAGCATTGCCAAAATTTTTACGATCTGTGCTGCCCTGGCCTCCCTGGCCGGGTCAACCGTTCGCGCCGCCACTCCACCCAAACTTATCGTCGCGATCCTCATTGACCAGATGCGCCAGGATTATCTGGAGCGGTTCCGCGATCAATTTGGCTCCAATGGCTTTCGGCTGTTCCTGGAGCACGGCGAGGTAATGACCTACGCGCATTACAATTATGTGCCCACGGTCACGGCGCCCGGCCATGCCAGTTTTTTGAGCGGCTCGACGCCGTTGATCCACGGCATCATTGCCAACGAGTGGCTCGACAAAAAAACCGGCAAGGATGTCTATTGCGTCGAGGACAATTCCGTGGACGGCGTCGGCACCCCGCCCGGCAAGGGGCGTTATTCGCCGCGCAATTTTTCCGGCAGCACTTTCGCCGATGAACTGCGGCTGCGGTATGGGTCCAAAGTGGTGGGTGTCTCCATGAAGGACCGCGGCGCAATCCTCCCCGCGGGCAAGAAACCAGCCGGAGCCTACTGGTTCCATGCCAAAACTGGCGACTTCGTCACCAGCAGCTATTACATGAGCCAGCTTCCGGCCTGGGTGAAAGACTTCAACCAGCGGAAACGGCCCGGACAATTCATGGGCCAAACCTGGGATCGTTTGCTCGACAAAAAATTCTATCTCACCGCGGATGACGCCGCGGGCGAGGGGACATTGGAGGGCGAGAAGAAGCCGGTTTTTCCCCATACCATCAAAACCTCCGACGACGGGTTTGACAACATCATGCCCACGCCGTTCGGCAACCAGTTGCTGCAAGAGTTTGCCGAGGCCGCGATCGATGGTGAAAAGCTTGGCCAGGGCCCCCAGCCTGATCTGCTTTGCGTTTCGTTCTCCTCCATTGATTACGGCGGGCACAAGTTCGGCCCCTATTCACAAGAGATGCAGGATTTGGTTTTGCGGCTCGACCAGCAACTGGCGCACCTGTTCAATTTCCTGATCGAAAAGGTGGGCGCGGAAAATTTGATGATGGTGTTGACCGCGGATCACGCGGTGATGCCGACACCTGAATATGCCAACGAGCAGGGCTTGAACGGACAGCGCCTGAACGAGACTGATTTCGTGAACGACCTGAAGGAGCGGCTGGCGGAGGAATTCGGCCCGGGCCGTTATTTTTTGTCCTCCAAGATTTACACCGGCAACATCTATTTCAACCACGCCACCCTGCAACGGAAGAACCTCGATCCGGAAAAGGTATTTGATTTTCTGCGAGAGGTGATTCTCGCGCGTGGCGATGTGCAGGCGTGTTATTCCCGCAAACAATTGCTGGATGGCAACGCGCCCGGCCCGTTCGGGCAACTGGTCATCAACGGTTACAATCCCGAGCGGGGCGGCGACATCGTGATTCTGCCGAAGCCGTACGTGATTCCCGGCTCCGGGAAGACTGGCACCACGCACGGCTCGGCGTATTCCTACGACACCCACGTGCCCATCCTGTTCTTTGGCCCGGCCTTCAAGCCCGGCCGCTACGCGGATGAATTCCGCATCACCGATATTGTGCCGACCCTTTGCACCGCCCTGGAGATGAACGAGCCCGCTGGCAACATGGGCAAGCCGTTTCTGAAAATGCTGAACGGCCAATAGGAGGCCCGCCGGTTGTTCCGGGATGCATCCGGATGCGGATCGGCGGCGTAGTGTGGTCAATGAATGACACCACCAATTTCTCCTCTGCTGTTCAGGACATGTATGCCGCGTTTGGTCGCGGCGATGTGCCCGCCATTCTCAAGCATCTGCATCATGATGTGGAATGGGCTGTGAACGTCGATTACAAACAACCCGCCGCCCGCAAGGTGCCATGTTACGAGCCCGGTCGCGGCCACGCGTTCGTGGGCCGCTTTTTTGGCCTCTTTGCGCAGGGGTATGAGGTGAGCGATTTCCGCCTGCTTTCCGTGATGGAAGGCGAAAACGAGGTCGCGGCTCGCGTGAAGTTCGACCTGACCGTTCGCGGCTCGGGCAAGCGCGTCGCGGGCGAGGCGCTTCACCACTTCACGTTCGACCCCGAGGGGAGGGTGATCCGGTTCCTCGATTTCGAGGACACATTAGGCTTCGCCAACGCGTGGAACTGAGGAGCCTCAGGTTTTTGGCGCTGGCTCCACAGCCTCCGCCAAATAATCCGCAATGTGAAGCGCGCGAATGTGGGCCGCGTTGGCTTGGGCCAGTCCGGCGCGAATTTGCAGGAGGCAACCCGGATTGGATGTGACCACCACGTTTGCGCCGGTGCGCAGGATGTTTTCGATCTTCCGCTTTTGCAGCCGCGCGGCCATTTCCGGCTCGGTCAAGTTGGAGCTGCCCGCGCTGCCGCAACAAAC
>CAZMLP010000194.1:0-4220 GCA_964566745.1 uncultured Verrucomicrobiota bacterium
ATCCGTATGGCCCGGCGCGAGTGTTTCAAACGCTGCTGGGCCACAGCGACGTCTCGGTGCGCCGCGCGGGCGCGTTAATCCGCCGGGGCGTGACATGGGCGGCCGGGCGATCGGAATTGGGTTTTGACCCCCCCCTCGAATTGACCGCAGGTTATCTTTTTCGCGATGGCAGCCAATGGAAACCTCATGTGTTTAAGGCCGCGACCGCCGCTCCGGCTCCCGTGCCAGTGGTGTCCAGTCCTCCGGACAAGACCCCCCCAACGGCGGGACAGCACGCGGGCGCGGGAATGGAGCCCGGCGCGCAGAAGGAATCCGACTGGGTGGATAATCGCTGGAACCAAACCGATGTGGGACAGTTCCTCGAATCCACGTTGCAAACCCCCGATGGCGCGGTGGCCAAGGGCTTGTCAATTCGGGTGGGGGAGAACGACGAGGCCAGCGTTGGCTATGACACCGCGACCTGCTCGCTGCGCCTGGCTTGGACGGGTGGTTTTCTCGAGCCCACGCCTCGCCGCTTTGGCTTGCTCGACCCGCCTGCCGTCGCGGGAAAAATTCAACTCTCCGGGCCATTGCCGTCCGGTTGGCCCGGCGCGACCGCGCGTTTCTCCGGTTTTCACGTCACCGGAAAAAAGGTGGTGCTCGAATTTGACGTTGATGGCACGCGTGTGCTGGAGACACCGTCATTCCGGCGGCAGAACGGCGGGTCACTATTCACCCGCTCCTTCCAAGTCGGGCCCCACGCGAAAGCGCTTCGCCTTAACGCGGCCCCCGTCTCGGCGAAACTCGGCCTGCGCGCCGCGAGAATGGGCGGTCGAGATCGCCCGTCCGAGGTGGTATGGACGAACGCCGCAGATTGCATCGTCGCGGCGGAGACGCTGGCGGGTGTTGGCGTCGCAAACTTTCATGACGATGGTTGGGATCTGTTATTGCCGTCGTCCTCCACTCCGCAACGGTTCGACGTGTTGATCTGGCGTGGTCCGAGGACCGAGCAAGAAGAGTTTCTAGCGTTCGCGCAAACGGTGAAAACCGCAAACGACGCGCCGTTCGATTTAACCCCCGGGCCCGCCCGCTGGTTGCCAGAGCTGAAAACCGTGGGGCAGCGCGGAGGGGACAAGGATATTCTCGCGGTGGACACGCTCACTGTGCCCTACGACAACCCGTGGAAGGCGTTGATGTTTTTGGCCGGAGTCGATTTCACGTCGGATGGCACGGCGTATGTGTGCACCATTCACGGGGATGTCTGGCGCGTGACCGGCATTGACGACTCGTTGAAGGAGCTGCATTGGAAACGTTACGCCACGGGCTTTTTCCAGTCGCTTGGCTTAAAAGTGTGGAACAACGAGGTGTATGTGCTCGGGCGCGACCAGATCACGCGCCTGCATGATTTGAACGGAGACGGTGAGGCGGACTTTTACGAAAACTTCTGCAACCTCATCGAGACCTCGACTGGCGGGCACCAGTATGTGTCCAGCCTGGAGACCGACGCGCAGGGAAACTTCTATTATGTTGATCCCGTGGGCGTGCACCGGGTCTCTCCGGACGGGCGTAAAAAAGAGACCATCGCCACCGGCTGGCGCAACCCGAATGGCATGGGCGTGGGTCCGAACGGAATTATTACGGTCTCCCCGCAGCAGGGCGAGTGGACGCCGTCGTCCGTCATCACCGAAGTGAAACCGGGCGGCTATTATGGCTATGGCGGGCCAAAGGTGACCGCGAATCGGCCGCTTGGTTACGACACGCAATTTTGCTGGATTCCCCACAGCGTGGACAATTCGAGCGCGAGCCAGGTGTGGGTCCCGGCGGGCCAATGGGGCATGCTGGGTGGCAAGATGCTCCATCTGTTGTGGGGCCGGAGTGGCCTTATGCTGAGCCTGCGCGACGAGGTGGAGGGCGTGGCCCAGGGCGCGGTGGTTCCCTTGCCCGCGCGTCTGCTCTCAGGGCCGAACCGTGGCGTCTTCCATCCGCGCGATCACCAACTTTACGTGGCTGGCAGCACCGGTTGGCAGACCAGCGCGTTGAAGGATGGCGCGTTGCAGCGGGTGCGCTTCACCGGCAAGCCGGTGTTGTTGCCCGCTGGTTTCCATGCTTGCGCGAATGGATTGTCTTTTACCTTCAGCCAACCGCTGGACAAGGCGACGGCCGAGGACGCTGGAAGTTACGGGCTCAAGCAGTGGAATTACAAATATGCCGCCGAGTACGGGAGCAAGGACTGGTCGGTGGCGAACCCGGACAAGGAGGGCCGCGACGAGGTGGAAATTAAATCCGCGAAACTCCTGCCGGACGGGCGCACGGTTTTCCTCGAAGTGCCGAACCTGAAACCGGTCATGCAGATGGAGCTGCGTTACAACCTAGATGCCATTGGCAAACAAACCATGAAAGGCCAGCTCTGGCTGACGCTGAACAAGCTCGGCAGCGAGTTTTTGAAATAGCGCAAACCCGCAAGGGGAGGCAGGGGGATTTGGCCAAGGGCTCGGGGCGCCCGCGTGTTTCCGCACGCGATTCGGCGACTTCGTTGTTCCTCGCTCACAGATCCATAAAGGATATGCTCGCTCCTCACGCCTCGTCGGCGCGCGGTTTTGGGCGAAACGGCGGCGTCCATGGATTTTTAACGGACTGCTAAGTGAGGCGTTCCCAGCTAGCCAATGCGGAATTTGGAGCAAAAAGATTCTTATTCACGGCTTTACAATTGCAACGAAATCTGCTCAGTTAGCGGCGTTCCTCCTTTGGAGTCGTTACCAACGGAAACGAAACACCAAGACGTTTAATAGCCGCGCACGGCCATGGGCAAATTGCCTCCGCCGTGCCCGGACTCTGGCCTTTTTTTGGCCGCATATGCTGCCCGGCGGACTCTCATGGGTTCCACTGGTGGCGGGTGCTGGGTCTTTATTGCTGGCGATCACGCGCCGTCAGGAAGAATTTGTCGCGGAGAGATCTCCGGCTTCGAGTTGTGTGCTGGAGCATGGAAAACCCAGATCCCCTCGTGACATGTCGTAAATCGTACCCTTAACAAAACCTGTAACGTTGTGAATTTATGGACCAACCTTTAATAGGCTCAATTGTCATGTTCGCGGGAACATTCGCGCCGCGCGGCTGGATGTTGTGCAACGGCCAACTTCTTCCCATCCAGCGATATTCCGCCTTGTTTAGCATTCTGGGCACAAATTTCGGCGGCAATGGCACGACCACTTTTGCGTTGCCGGATCTTCAGGGGCGCGCGCCCGTTGGCGCGGGCGCCGGACTTGGCTTGACCCCGGTTGACTTGGGCGAGGAGGAGGGCACTTCCAGCGTCACCCTGGCCACGACTGAAATGCCGGCCCACACCCACACGCCCAAGTGCGCGTCCACTCCCGGATCAGTCGGCACGCCGGAGGCGGCATATTGGGCGGCAAATGTGGTTTCCGGTGACGGCACGGTGCTGGACTCCTCGTACGACACGGCCGCGCCCAACGCCACCATGAATCCCCTGGCCATCCAGATGGCGGGCGGCACGCTGCCGCACGAGAACACCCAGCCCGCCCTGGCCCTGAATTACATGATCGCCATCGAGGGGATTTTCCCGAGCCGGAATTGACGCGCTATGGCTGGCAAATTAATCAAACCATTCAATTTTTAACCCTATGGATCCCTTCATTGGCAGCATCGTTCTCTTTGCCGGAAACTTCGCCCCCAGCGGTTGGCAGTTTTGCGACGGGCGCCTGCTTTCCATCGCCCAATACTCGGCGGTGTACGCCATTCTTGGCACCACCTATGGCGGGGACGGCGTCTCCACCTTCGCCCTGCCCGATTTTCGTGGGCGTGTGCCCACGCACGCCGGGCAAGGCCCTGGTTTGAGCAACGTCGCTCTCGGCCAGGTTTATGGCTCGGAGTCCGTCACGCTCACCACCACCCATCTTCCCGCGCACCACCATCCGGTGGCGGCGTTCAAGACGACCGGCTCCGCTTCCACCCCGGTCAATGACTTCTGGGCCGCCACCAAAACCGGCGATGACGGCTCTCCCTACGACACGCTGTACGAGGCGGCCACCGACGGCTCCATGAGCCCCGCCGCCGTGAGCAGCGCCGGCGGCAACCAACCCCACAATAACATCATGCCGTCTCTCGGGCTGAACTTCATCATCTGTCTGGAGGGCATTTTCCCGAGCCAGAATTGAGCCGCGTATGCACCGTCTTGTGCCTAGTTATACCATTTCTGTGTAATTTCTATCGTTATGCAAACACCA
>CAZMLP010000195.1:0-1998 GCA_964566745.1 uncultured Verrucomicrobiota bacterium
GTCCACTCCTTGCGGCAGGATACCGACGAGTCGAATTACGTCGCCCAGGATTCCGAGCGCGAGCTGAGCTACGAGGAGATCAAGAGCGACCTCGTGCTCTGCAACGGCGCCCGCTTCTACAACGATCACGCCCATCCGGAATATTGCACTCCCGAGTGCCGCACAGTGGGCGATCTGGTCGTGCAAGATCGTGCTGGCGAGCGCATCCTGATGGCTTGCGCGCGGCATCTTTCCCTGCAACGGGGCACGGGAGTGCGGCTCTACAAGAACAACACCGATTTCTGCGGCCACAGCTACGGTTGCCACGAGAACTATCTTTTGCCCCGTTCTTTGTCGTGGGATCACCTCGCGCGGGGCGCGCAGGCGTTTCTCGTCACCCGCCAAATTTACGCCGGGGCCGGCAAGTTCGCCCTCGAGGCCGAGGACAAGTTTCTTTTCCCGAAGTTCCAAATCTCGCAGCGCTCCGATTTTTTCAGCGAGTTGCAAAGTGTGGACACCATGCAACGGCGCCCGATCATCAACACGCGCGACGAGCCGCACGCCAATCCCGACCGCTTCCGCCGCTTTCACGTGATCATTGGGGACGCCAACATGTCCCCGTTTGCAACTCGCTTGAAGGTCGGCGTCACAGCGTTGGTTTTGGAGGCGATCACGCGCGATCCCAAGCGCGCCTGGCCGGAGTTGGCGACTCCTCTTGAGGCACTTATCAACATTTCACATGACACTAATTACGAGTGGAATGTTGCCCTGGCCGGTCAGAAGGCGAGCAGCGCGTTAGAGGTGCAATACCATTATCTGGACGCCGTCAAAGGGCTCTGCGAGATCGACAACCCGGATGCCGCCACTTTGGTCCAAGATTGGGAAACGGTGCTGGATGATCTGGACAAGGACTATCAATTATGCCGGGACCGGCTCGATTGGGTCGCCAAGCTCTGCCTTCTGAGGGAATTCCAAGCCGCTCAAAATATCGCGGATGACGATCCATGGCTTCAAAGCCTCGATTTGGAATATCACCGCCTCGATCTGGCGGAAGGTTTGTATTTTCACCTTGAGCAAGGCGGCGCCATGCGCGGTGTTCCGTCTGAAGACGAGGTGTCACGCGCGATCCACGAGCCCCCGCCGGACACCCGGGCGTTGATTCGCGGCAAATGTATCCGAAAATTTGAGGACCGCGTGGTCGCGGCGCAATGGGACCATGTCGTGCTCAAGGGAAATCGCGGTCCGGTGAAGATTTCCCTGTTGGACTTGTTCGCGCCGGAGGACATATTACGCGTGAGCCGGGCGATCGACGCGGCGCGATCCCCGGACGATTTGCGAACGCTCGCGGGTGTGTCATCTTAACGCACAAAAGTTATGCCTGACCAAGTTCAAAAACCCCGGCCGTCGGTTCCGGGAGGCGGTGGCGGCGGCGAAGGCCCCAGCGCGCCCAAGGTGGACAAACCGAACGTCGAGGAGTTGCTCAAAAAGATGCGCAAGGTGGATCCCGAGCAGGCCAAGCGCTATCGCCAGCGCACCGGCCAATGACCCAGCCCGCCTCGATTGCCGGCGACTTCCTGTCGTTGCTGGCGCTTCATCAAACAGCGCCGTTGCGCTCCGCGCCCGCGGACGCCGCGCCGGTTCAAACCCAGGCCACCACCGTCTTCGCCTTCCATTTCGCCGAGGGTGTCCTCATGGCGGGTGACCGCCGGGCCACTGCCGGAAACATCATCGTGACCGATCGCGTCGAAAAGGTGATTGAAATCGACGGCACCTCCCTGCTGGCGATTGCCGGTGTCCCCGCGACGGCCTTTGAGATGGCGCGGGTGATGCAAACCTCGTTCGAATATTATCGCCGCAGCCAGTTGCAGGTCCTCAGCCTGCCCGCGAAGGTCCGCGCGCTGGCCCGTCTGCTGCGCGAGAATTTGCCCATGACCCTGCAAGGCGTCGGCGTTGTGGTGCCGATTTTCGCCGGAGTGGATCAATCGGTCACGCCGCACCAGCCGCAGATTTACTTTTACG
>CAZMLP010000196.1:0-4444 GCA_964566745.1 uncultured Verrucomicrobiota bacterium
TAACATTAAACCGACCGGCAATAGAATCGTGAGCAACGAGAGAGTGAAGCCCGGCTGGTTCGCGCGCTTCGGCGCCAGCGCGAGTTGCGCGCCAATGCCGCCCGGCTCCACTTGCTCCCGCGTTCCGGCCCAACCCGCCAACAACGGCCCCGCGATCACTGCCGTCGGAAAGCCGATCAACAGCGAGTAAAGGATCGTCCGGCCAGTGTCAGCGTGCAGCACGCCAATCGCCACCATTGGCCCGGGATGTGGCGGCACCAGACCATGAACGACTGAAAGCCCGGCAATCAACGGTATGCCGAAACCCAACAACGGGGCGCCGGTTTGGCGCGTCAGCGTGAACAGAATAGGAATTAACAACACCAAACCGACGCTAAAGAAGACTGGAATGCCGACGACGAATCCGACGAGCATCATCGCCCACGGCAGGCGGCGCTGGCCCAGCGCGGCGATCAAAACATTCGCCACCCGTTCCGCGCCCCCCGACTCCGCCAGCAATTTTCCCAGCACTGTGCCCAGACCGATCACCATCGCGATGGATTTGAGCACGCCGCCGACGCCCTCCTGGAAAGCGTCCACGACCGCCGGCAATTTCATGCCGGACGCCGCTCCCATGAAAAGTGATGCCAGCGTCAGCGCGAGGAAGGAATGGAGCTTGCCCCACGCCACCAGCGCGACCAAACCCGCCACCGCGAGCAACGTCAGCAGAAGCAGGTTCGCGTCGTGGGTCATTTGCGGGGTCCAAGTGATTTGCCGGACCCGCAAAGGAATCCCTTGCCGGCCGGCCTGCAAATGCGCAAACGCTTGTTGTCCCTACGGGACGTGAAAGATCGCGTCGGGTGCATCAAACGTTTGGTGAAACGAGCCGTTTTCCACAAGATTTACCAACAAACTCCGATTCCACTAAATGCTCAATGTCCGCTCGCGCGCGGTCACGCGCCAGCGCCGTGCGGCCCGGCCGTTCTCAATCACCCACGCCTCCGAGTGCAGCGCCACCGTCGGGCAGACGTGCCAAGGAATTGCGTAAAAACAATCCCCCACCTCGAACTCGCCGGCGCGGGCGGTTTCCACCACCAGATGCTCCTCGCTGTGCATCACGAGCTTCGCGTCCGGCAGGCCGATCAGTTGCGCGCGCGGCTGGGGCATTTCCGAGGCGAGCGCCTTGTGGCCGAGATCCAGGCAAAGCCGCGTCGGTTCCGGCTTGCTGACCACACGCGTCAGCACCACCGCCGCCGGTTGAAAATCCATGTCCGGCAGCTTGGTCGCGTAACCGGCATCCCAAAAAACACAGGTGCCCGGACTCAGCTCGACCCCGCTCCGGCGCGCGTGAATGGGGAAAGTTGGAGTTCCGCCCACGATCAAACGGGGCACAGGAAACCCGGTCTGCGTAAGCGCGATCCTCAATCGCTCAACCGGCGCAAACGCGGCCTCGCACGCCGCTGTGCGCTTCACGAGATCGGTGTCCCCTATGTGCCCGTCGTATGCATGCAAACCACCCGCGTGCAAACCGGGCAGAGATGAAATGAGCCGGTAAAGCGCCTCCGCACCAGGACTCGCCGGAATGCCGGTGCGATGCTGGCCGATGTCAAGGTCCACCAGCAATTCCACCTGCAACCCCGCCGCCGATGCTGCTTCGGAAACGGCCCGCGCGGCCTGCGGATCATCGACCAACGCCGAAAATCGTGTAAACGGAAACGCGCGAATCAACGCCAGGAACCGCTTCACGTTGGGCCCGACCGGCTGGTAAGCAAGCAGCACATCCGGCGCGCGCGCTTGTCCCAGCATCTCCGCCTCGGCAATGGTCGCGCACTTGAACTTGGTGATGCCGCGCGCGGTTTGCAGCGCGACCAGCTCGGCCAGCTTGTGCGTCTTGACGTGCGGCCGCAGTCGCGCCGGATCGCCCGCGATGGCGATCATCCGGTCGAGGTTTGCCTCGACGCGCGCGAGGTAGATGAGCAAGGAAGGCGATGGAACTTCCTCCACATTTTCAACCCGGTACCAGTCGGACTGCATGGGGAGTGATGCTATCGGCCAGAAGATCGACTAGCAATGCGCATCCGCGAAAAGGAATGACGAAAACCGAATCATGAATGCCCGGAGAATTCCCAATGTCGAAATCTCAACCGCCGTCCCGGGCGAATTCCTCCAAAAGACTCGTGACTTCGTGCTTGGTCATTCTCTCGTCATTCGTCATTGGCACTTCGGTTTTCGCCGTTCACGCATCGACTCCGTAATACGTCTCGTAAATGTGCGCCGCCTCCTTGGCGGCGGCGTCCCAGCTCCAGTTCCAGTTCGTCCGCTCGAAACGGTCCGGGCTGAGGCTTTTCACATATGCCGAGGGGTTCGAGTCAAACATTGATTCCACGAGCAGCTTGCCAATGCCGCCCGAGCCGGAGATGCCGTGCGCGTTGCAACCGCCAGCCATGACAAAGCCAGGCACTCGCGCGCTCGGTCCGATGATGAATTTGCCATCCGGCGTGAAGGTCGGCCAGCCCTTGCCAATAAAGTTACGTGGCGCGTCTTTCGCGGCGGGTAGGAGCGAAATGAAGCTCTCCTCGAACGAGTCAAGCACCGGTTGGTCGGTCACGACCGGCGGCGGTGTGCCGGCGAGCGGATAATCGCGCGGGTCCGTTCGCAATGCTTTTGGCTCCCACCCTCCGAGCAACAATCCCCCGTCGCGCACGCGCCCGTATAAAGTCAGCTCGGGCACCCGGAAACAGGGCAAGCCCGGGTTCAAGCCCTCCATCGGGAGGGTGATATAGTACTCGTGCCGCACAGGAACGATGGGCAGCTCCAGCCCGGCCAGTTTCGCGATGTGATATGCGTGAGCCCCTGCCGCGTTAATCACATAACGGCACTCCGCCGCGCCCCGGTTCGTCTTCACGCCCGCGACGCGACCGTTCCTCAACACAATTTCCTCCACCACCGTGCCGGTCGCGACTCGCGCGCCCAGTTGCTTGCAATTGTGCTCGTAGGATTTCGCCACGCAACGCGGTGTCATGTAACCATCCGTGGGGCACCAGAGAATTGATTTTGCACGGGAAAAATCCATCAATGGCCAAAGCCGCCCGGCCTCCGCCTTGTCGATCAACTCCGTCGCCAGCCCGGCCTCGTCCGCGGCCGTTTTTAATAGTCGGAACAACTACGCCCGCCGGTAGCTAAACGCGATCCGCAATGACCCGACCTCATGCCAGTCCGGCGGCACGGCGGTTTTTTGCAATTCGCGGAACGTTTTGACCGAGTGCATCGCGAGCCTCACCCGCTCGGCTGCGTCGCGCACCTGGCCGCACAAACCCGCGCCCTGCGACGTGGTCACCATGCCGACATCCTCCGCCCGCTCGAGCACGAGCACGTCCGTGTGGCCCGCCTTGGCGAGCGAGTAAGCGACCCCGAGGCCGACCGCCCCGCCGCCGATTACGATAATTTCTGAATTGGCCAGTGAACTCATGGGTTAGCGTTAAAAATTTAACAAGGGCCGGCGGTGGAAGCAGAGTTATTTGTTTCACGCGGCGCATGCCACTCATCGGCGCGCAGGGATGCGGGCGGTCCGGTCACTTCCCGCGCACCATTTTCAGGTACCATTGCACAAAGCCGCTCACATTATATTCCTTGAACGTCGAGTACGGCCCCGGCGTGTAAGCGCTCGAATTGATCCCGCGCTGCTGGTTCTCGCAAATCGTCCAGTCCTGCTCGGAGGTGAGCTGCCAAAACGGCATCACTTTGGCGAGGTCGTAGTCGCGCCCCTCCACCGCCTTCTCGTCCACCAGCCACCAAACCCGGATCGCCGTCTCCTGCGGCCCGGCCGGCAGCAGGCGCGTGCTCACGCCATGGTCGCAACTCGAATGGTTCCAGAAATTCGGCAGCGTTCGCATGCGGAGCGTTCCCACCTCCGCGTCGCTGTAGTTGCCCATTAACGGCGCGACCTGCTGGCCGTCCATCGTCTCGCTCACATAACCCTCGATCAACGGAGTGCGGTTGATCGAGAACCAGATATTTCGGTCCGGAAAGCAGGTCATCCCAGTTTGTTTGTGCGTGCCAGTGATCCCTTGCGCGGCCCAGCGCGCCTCGACCTTGTCCGCGACGTTTTGCATCCGCTTGCGGATCTGCGGTGTGGCGTCGTCCGCGTTGTAGTGGTCGAAGTTCGCCTTGATGTATTGCGGATGATTGACGTTGCAATGGTAACATTCGCGGTTGTTCTCCCAGACGATTTTCCAGTTCGCCTTGACGAGATAATCGACCGCCTTCGCCACCTTCGCCCGGTAAAACCCCTGCGGTTTCAACATCGGAGCCATCGCCTCGAAAGCCGGTTCGAACGGAACCGGATTCCTCGCCAGGCAGATGAAGATCAATCCGCCGACCTCGCGCGCATGGACCGCGTGCAGGCCGAGTTTCGATTTGTCAATATCGTCCTGCATGCCACGACAGCCGATCAACCGGCCGTCCA
>CAZMLP010000197.1:0-3840 GCA_964566745.1 uncultured Verrucomicrobiota bacterium
GCTTTGGCGGGCGGGGCAAACATTGAAACACGCTTCCTGGTGGCTCCGGAGGGGAACCTCGCCCGCCGGACGATCAGCCTGGACGGGCGGTGGATCGCCTCCGGCATGCGCAATGGTGATGTGTTCGTCCATGACACCACGACCGATGCCAAGCCGTTTTTGCTGGCGGGCCACAAGGAGATGATCGTGGCCTTGGCTGTTTCCCCGGATAATCGGCTCTTGCTCACCGGTTGCATTGACCGCACCGCGCGGCTGTGGGATCTCGTGGCGCGGAAGGTCCTCCACATATTCGAGCCGCACCGGATGGCGGTTGGCGCGGTGGCCTTTTCCCCAGACGGATCGCGCATCGCGACGGGAAGCTGGGACGACACGGCACGCGTTTGGGACACGAACACGAGGCGACAACTTGCGCAATTGGGCGGCCACGATGGCGGTGTGCAGGCGCTCGCATTTGCCCCGGACAATCGCACTCTGGCCAGCATCACCGGCACCAGCGTGCTCAAATTTTGGAGCCTGGCCGCGGAGCGCGAGGCGGGCATGGTGCAATTGCCGCAGGGGGTTCATCAGGCATGGCTCTCTTTCTCATCAAGCGGGGAATGGGCCGCCGCCGTCAGCCAGGCTGAGGTATTGACCCTGTTGCGCGCGCCACGCGAAAAAACCCGTTAGATTGGCAAACCGGGGAACGAACAGAGTGAAGATGGACACGGCTTTTATAGTCCGGGAAGCGATGCAATCCCAGCGAGACGCTTTTTGGGAAAGCAGGCTCGCGGCAACGCGCCAAAGCCTTCTGACCCGGTTGCGGCAGCATGACGATCACACGGGTTGGCAGCGATTTTTCGACACCTACGGCGGAGTCATTCGCGGGCTAGCCATCAAGGCCGGCCTTTCGGACACGGAGGCGGACGACGCCTTGCAGGAAACCCTGCTTTCCGTCGCGAAAGAGATCCCCGGCTTCCGTTACGATCCCGCGCGCGGTTCCTTCAAAGGCTGGCTCTTCACGATTGCCCGCAGACGAATCGCCGACCAGTTCCGCATTCGCGTCCGCCGCCAGCGGGACGGCAACAATCAGGATGACATCATCGAGGAAACGCCCAACCTGGCGGCAGACCCGCTCGGGGCTTTATGGGAGGACGAGTGGCGTCAAAGCCGGATTCAGCGGGCGGTGGAGCGCGTGAAAAAGAAAGTGGCCGCCAATCAATGGCAAATGTTCGATTTGGCGGTCCTGCAACGACTGCCCACCGAACGGATTTGCCAACTGTTGGGAATCAACCGCGCGCAGCTCTACATGGCCAAAATGCGCGTGGGCCGGGCCCTCAAGGCGGAGGTTGAGACGATGCCGCTCGACGGCCCTTTGGACGGCTGACAAGGCGGGGGCGACCGCCTCTTTTTTTCTGATGGGCTGTTAGATCGGGAGGGTCCGCGCCGAATAGAGAGCGGAGAAAACAGTTTCTCCTTCTATGCGCGCGAAAAGAATCTCAATTTGGATGGCCAGGGCGGCCGCTTTTGCCTTGCTGGCAGGCGGAATTGTCACCGCAGGAATGGCGGATGTTCTCCGCATCCTTGATCTCCGTTTGGCCGGGGCGGACGGCAGTTGGCGGATTCGCTGGGAGACCACGCCAGGTCAAATTTATCAATTGCAGCGCACGAAGGACGATTTTCTGTCCAATGACGGGCCGATTGAATGGTCGCCGCTGGCAACGGTTCATGCCACCGGAACCGAAGTGGAGGCGGGTGACACGGTGGCACCTGGCGTTCCGGTTCGTTTTTACCGCGTGGTGCAATTGCCGCCGGCTGCCGCTGACACGGAGGCGCCAACCATCGTATATGGCGGGGTCGAGCCATTCACCACTTCCGAGGGCGGCCCGGCCATTCGCGTCACCTTTTCTGCGCAAGACAATGTGGGGGTTTCCTCTGTCGCGGTATTGGAGGGCTCCTCCGTGGTCGGCCAAGCGACTCCCGCGGGCAACGGCGGCTGGAAACTGGTGTTGCCGGCAAATTTCCGGGGCGCGGCCCCGCGGTTGTTCACGGGAGTGGCCACCGATCCCTCGGGAAACCGGGGGGAGTCTGTGCCCGCTGGCGTGTTGACCGCGGACCCGGATAAATTCGTGCCACTGGATCTCGATGGCTCCCCGCGCGAGGGGCGGTTGCTCTCCGCCATCACGACTAATCAAGCCCGCGCATTCCTTTACCGGCCGGGAGGGCGTCCACGCCCGGGCGCGGCGCCGGATCTGACTCTCACCTTTCCAGACGGCGCGACTTTTTTGGAGTCGAACAGTGTCACCACTCTGGAATTTGCCACCGTCAAAGCGGAGTTTGGCGCCGGTTCGCCCCTGAAATTTTCCTCCGTCCTCCAGCGAACCGGGGGGCCTGTCAAACGGTTGGTCATCGGACCGCTAGACTTAGCGGACCTGGCAGGCTTGTTTGATTTGAACCCCGCCTCCGGCTTGGCGGTGATGCTTTATAACCGGTTTCCCATGCATTGGCGGGGCGGAGTGGTTGATGATCGGGGCATTGCCGACGCACAGTTTTCGCCGGACATCGCAGCCCTTCCGTTGCCTGAACTGACGCAGGCAGCGGCCGGTTTTTTGGTGGAATTTTCCCAGGACCGAAGTTTGCGGGTGCCTTTCACCGGAGAATTTCCTCTACCTGACGGCTCGGCAAACGCTCCCAAGCTGCGCATCGGAACCGGTGATCCCCTTTGGTTGACGATCCGCCCGGACGGAAATATCAGCCTGGGCGGTTCCGTTGAGGCGCGCTGGCCGAACGGACAGAGCGTCCGGGCAAGTCTGCGGCTGGACGATCCCAAATATTCACTGGCACTGGAGGCGAGCGGGCTGCGGATTCAAGCCGCGAGCAATCTGGTGGATTTGTTGCCGGCCAATCCCGGCACCTGCCTCGGCAGTTCCACCACCCAAGCCCAGCTTGATGCCGCGACGCGCTGCCTCGATAAATTCGCCCGCGCTTACAGTCATTTCAGCGCGCTGGTGGCCAGTTCGGCGTCTAACGCGCCGCTCTCCCTCGCGGAACCGCCCGGCGAATTGAATGTGGTGGGCGAGGCTTTGGAGGCTTGGGGTTTCAGCGCTGCCACGGGTGCGACCCAAGCCCTGCCGCTCGACGCCATCGCCGAATTGGTGAGCCAGTCCGGGCATCAAGCCGCGGCGTCGCCTGAATTGCCCGAACTGCTGGCCCACCGGCTTGCGTTGACACGGGCCCGGGCGGCGGTGGAACGCGGCGGGTTGAGTGGCTCCGCCTCCGCCCGCGCGCAATTGGAGGCGGCGTTGGCCGAGGCGGACGCCGCCGCCATTGATCGTGCCCGGAATCCGGAGGCTGTATTCAGCCTTGATGCGATGAAGCAAGCGGCCCGACTGCTGGCGGAAACCGAGGCGGCCCGGGAATTGGTGGCGATTCCCTCCAACCAATTACTGCCGGAGTTGCCCGGCTTGTTCACCCGCTTCGCGGACCGCCTGACGGATCGCTTTGAGATCGTAGCCAACGTTTTTACCCCGCAAACGAATCCCGCCGTGAACACCCTCAACCGTTTCGCCGCGATGGCCACGTTGCGGGATCTGGTCGAGTTGCAAGCCAATGCCCAGGTGGTTGGAGTGAATCTCGCGAGCACTCGGCTTGACGAGTTGACCGGGCAACTGGGTGTCCGGTTGCTTGACACTGTCAATACTGCCCTGAACGACGCGGAGGCAGCCACGAATTATCCCGCCTTGTTTCTG
Organism: uncultured Verrucomicrobiota bacterium; assembly: GCA_964566745.1. Taxonomy (GTDB): domain Bacteria; phylum Verrucomicrobiota; class Verrucomicrobiia; order Limisphaerales; family CAZMLP01; genus CAZMLP01. Next base: position 3,726 of record CAZMLP010000197.1, read on the forward strand.
GCCGGCCAGGATTTGATGGAACTCGCGGGTTGGGCGCAGCTTGGTCTGTTCCCGGCGGTTCCCGAGTTGGCATCTCTGCGCAACGGCTCAGCGGCGGCGAGTTTTGCCAGCCGCG
>CAZMLP010000198.1:0-4131 GCA_964566745.1 uncultured Verrucomicrobiota bacterium
GCATCCCTCATGCCAATTGCAAGCCTGACAATCTCGCGCGAGAAGCGTGATCGCGATGGAAAGCGGTCCTGGCGTTGTTTCCCGTCTCGCGGCTCATTGCGCTTGACCGGTGTGGAGGCGGCTCGCGGCAACCTGCCGGCAACGGGGCCTAATCCGCGCTCTGCGTCAGCAAGTACCCCTTCACCCGCCCGTCCGGTCCAAAAGTGATCCGCAACATTTGATGTTGTTTCGTCGAGGTCTCCACGCGCACATGGATATAGGTATAGACCACCTCGCCGCCACTCCCGCCCGTCGAGCTCGGCTCGCCCACCAACCGGACCACTTGCTCCCGCGTCATGCCCTTTTGAATCTGGTCCACCCGGCCAAGATCAAGCCGGCGCCCCACATTGACGCAAGCGGTGAACAACAGCGTTGCTGCAAGCAGGGCGGGCAATGGTTTTAATTTCATCGCGGTTCGAGTGACAAGCCGGCTCCCAAGCATATTCGTTGCTTTGCGACCCGCAAGCGAGTCGCGGAATCAATCCAATAGCCGGTTCCGATAGTGAATGATCTGAAATTCCGGCTCATCCCGCAATACCGCAACCTGCTCGAAGCAATCCTCGAATGGTGGAAAGAAAGTGTCGCCCGCGACTTCGCGTTTCACGAGCGTGAGGTAGAGATCGGAGCATTGCGGAAGCGCCTGCTCGTAAATTTGCGCGCCGCCGCAAATAAAAACCTCGCGGGTCTCGCTCGAGAGATCAATCTCCGCCAAATCGCGCGCCATTTGGACTCCCGGGATTTCCTTCGCGGAACGGCTCAGCACGATAGTGGTTCGTTGCGGCAACGGCCGGCCAATCGAGTCAAAAGTTTTCCTGCCCATCACGATGGTTTGGTGAAGGGTCATTTGCTTGAACCACTTGAAATCCTCCGGGATGTGCCAGGGGATTTGATTGCCGTTGCCGATGACGCGATTCAGCGACATCGCGGCGATGGCTTTGAAGTGTTTCATGCCTGATTTGCCGGCGCCAGAAGCTCCCGGCCGTCAATCTTCCCACACTTTGGAGTCTTGACGGATATGGACCCGGCGGGTTTTCCCGGCTTTGTCCTTGAGCACGGCGGTGGCCGTGAATCCGTTGGCAGAGCCTTGCAGATCAAGGTGTTCGAATCGATTCCCCGCGTTCAGATCGCCGACACCAAGTTCGGCAAGCGATTTGGCCCAGCGGCCTTTTTCCTTCTGGAAGTCTCTTTGGGCGTTATAGATGCGTTGCAACGCGGAACGCGCAGTCGCCGTTTCGTCCGGATGAAATTGGGCGGTGGCCGGTGACGAGGTGAACTGGAGGTAGCCCCATTTCTCCGGCCGGTGCATATCCACGATTCCTTGCGGCGACCAAATCCAGTTGTTCTCCACCGTGCCCGGCACTTTTTGGTATGCGCCCGCCGAGACGTTCACCTGCCACTCAACCCGCGAAAACCCCAGCCGCCATTGATCGCCATCCCGGGGCGCCAGCCCCCGGCGGTTGGTGTGGCGCGAAAAGCCCTTCCACGGGAAGGCGATCTCCAGCGTCCAGCCCTCGTCCTTGTCGCCCGGACGGTTGAGCGTTCCCCGGACATGGACGGCCGTTTTCAATCCCGGAATGTCCCAGTCGTCCTCCGCCTTTCCCCCGTCCTTGTAGGGTTTGGACAAGTACAAATCCCAGCCGGTATTGAGGGCGTTCATCTCGAACTCGTAGTACTCGTGCGAGGATCCGTCTGGGTTGAGAAACACCTCAAAGTCGGGGTCGCGAAAAATGACCGAGTCATGTTTCGTCAGCGTGCCCCACACATCCGGCTCCTCCAGCTCGGCGGCGATGTAAAGATAGTCATCGTCCCAGAGCAGCTTGGCGCGCGTGCGAAACTTGGGGCGCGGTTTGGCGTCCCCCTCAATGTCCACAAAGTCCTCCGTCCATGGCGCGGCCTGCCACGCCTTGTCATCCAGCCGGCCGTCCACCGCCACCGGGCTGGTGGCGCGCTGGCAGACATAGTGGCACGGCACAATCGGCTCCATCTTGGCCCAATCCTCCAGGCTTGTGGCCCGCGCGCCGGACAGCGCCAACAGCAGCGCGGCGCGTCCCAAAATGGTGGCGGTCCTGTTTTTCAAGTGGCGGGCGATGCTCGTATTCATATCACATAATTCCGCGTCGGGCGGGTCGAACGGCTAGTTGGTAGCGGCCTTTGCTCCGCGCGAGTTTGACCGGGGCGCCAAAGGCGCGAGTCAGCAAAGGCGAGGTGAGCGTGGCAATTTTCGCCCCGGCGGCAAGCACTCCACCCTCCAGCAGCAGCAAAGCGTGCGTGAACACCGGCATCACTTCCTCGACATGATGAGTCACCAGCACCAGCGTGGGCGCGCCCGGTTGTTTGCCAAGGCGCTGAAGGAACTGGAGGAAATGCTCGCGCGCGGCGGGGTCCAGCCCGGCGCAAGGCTCGTCGAGAATCAGCAATTTGGGCCGCGCCATCAGCGCCCGCCCGATGAGCACGCGTTGCCGTTCCCCTTGCGAAAGGTAAGCCCACGGCCGGTCCGCCAGATGGCGGCATTCGACTTGATCAAGGATATCCAGGGCGCGCTTCCGGTCGGCACGGGTGACTTTCACCCAAAGGTCAATCATCGCGTATTTGCCGCTCACCACCGTCTCGAGCGCCGGTTCGGGATCGGCCATCATCTGGCGAATCGACGAGCTGACGAGTCCAATGTGAACCCGCAGGTCGCGCCAGTCGCATTTGCCATACCGCTGGCCCCAAAGGTCAATCTCCCCCGCGGTGGGCATGAGGTAGCCGGTGAGCGCGCTGAGCAGGGAGGTTTTGCCCGAGCCGTTGGCGCCGAGAATGACCCAGTGTTGTCCCGGGAAAACCTGCCAGGAAACGTCTTTCAGTATGGGAACTGCTCCTCGCCTCACATGCAGGCGGCTGACGGACAGAACTGTTTGCTCGGGCTGGTGTTTCTTCATGCTATGAACGCGGGAAAGGTTTACGGGCACAAGGCGGGGCGAGGCAATCCTTTCCGGGAAGGCGGAATCGCCCCGGGCGATGCAAATTTCCCCGCCGGCCCGGGTTGGCACGAAAGTATGCAAACTGTGACAGCCGGTGCGCCAGTGGGTCGGGAAGTCCCGGCCAAAATGGCGCGACCAGTGAAAATCGGGAATTTTATCGGTATTTTCAGGCATCCCGGGTCGTTTTCCCGTCGTATTCAATCGTGGCGCGTTCCCTGCTTTGAAAATGATAGAGATTTAATGAAATAAACGCGGCGATCAGCGGTCTAAAGTATCGAATAGAAGCGGGTCCTTGGGACTCCAATAGAGTGGTAAACAGAAAGACGGCGAAGGTCGCGAAGAAAGATGCGAAAGAGAATAGTGCCTGGGCGTTGAGGTGCACACGGAAAGAGTGACACGGGAACGGCAAGGCGGGCTTAAAAAAGCGAACAGGAACAATATGAAAAACCGGAGATTAACTAAAGCAAGCACCCGGCACCAACGAGTGCAACGCCGTTCAGGACGGCGCGTCCCGAGTCCGCGTTGCGCGACGAAAGCCGCCCCGGTCAGGAAACCAGTCATCGCCAAGGCCGAGCCGAAAAAGGCGGCAACCCCTCCTCCGGTTCTCGTCAAAGTCCCGCCCTTGCGGGTCGGGCCCGAGGCGCCCATGACGCTGGAGACACTCGACAACGAGTCGCGTGACGCCTTCCAGATGTATATTCGCGAGATTGGCCAAACCCCGCTGTTGACGCAGAACGAGGAAGTCTTGCTCGCCCGAAAGATCAAGCGCGGAGACAACGGCGCCCGCGAGCACATGATCAAGGCGAACCTCCGCCTGGTGGTGAAAATCGCCCGCGAGTACGAGGGCATGGGCTTGCCGCTGCTCGATTTGATTAACGAGGGGAACATCGGCCTCATGAAGGCGGTGGAGCGTTTTGACCCGACGAAGGGAGCCAAGTTCTCCACTTACTCGGCCTGGTGGATCAAACAGGCGATCAAGCGCGCCCTGTCCAACCAGTCGAAGGAAATTCGCCTGCCGATTCACCTCGTGCAAAAGCTTTTCAATATGCGCCGCACCGCGGCCAAGCTGGAGGGCGAATTTGGTCGCGAGCCCACGGAGGACGAGTTGGCCGAGGAAATGGACGCCAGC
>CAZMLP010000199.1:0-8940 GCA_964566745.1 uncultured Verrucomicrobiota bacterium
GCCACCGGGGGCGATGGGGCCAGTTTATCCAGACACGCCGCCTCGCGTCGGGATGATTCTCGAGCTCGGGAAAGTTCTTCCACTGGGCAGGGTCCGACTCTCCGCAAACCACATGCGCGTCCCAGCCGAGCTTCAACAATCCGAGAAACTTGCTGACGATAAAGCTCTCGGACAGCTTCGGAAAATTCGGAACAACCAGGACCAGTCTCATGGAGCGGTCGTTGTCATTTCAAACCAGCGCCTCGTAAAACCTCGCCATTTCCGCCGCCATCCGGCGGGAGGAAAAGGCGGTTTCCACTCTTTTTCGAGCACGCTCCGCCAGCCGCGCCGCCAAATCGGGAGACCGAATCAGGGCGCGTACCGCGTCGGCATAGCTGCAGACATCCCCCACCGCGACCAACAGTCCAGACTCATTATGCTCCACGATTTCCTTTGGCCCCTGAATGGCCGGGGCGATCACCGGCAGTCCGATGGCCATTGCCTCAAGGATCGCCATCCCAAAAGCCTCCGACTCCGCCGCGTGCAGCAGGGCATCGGCCCCGCGCATCAAGTCAAAAACATCCTTGCGCGGCCCCAAAAAAGAAACGCGTCTTCCGAGACCACGATCTTGAATCAGTTGATCCAATTCCGCTTTATATGCCGGGTCGTCCACCCGCCCGGCTATCTCCAGTCGCAATCCGGGAAATTCCGCCGCCAGTTGCGCAATGGCGCCGATGGCGTCCACGATCCGTTTCAGCCGGACCACATGCCCGACCATCAATAGCCGGAAAACACCGTCCGGGCGCGGCGCGGGTGGACGCCAAGCGATCTCCTCCACCTCAATGCCTGGATGAATTCTGGCCAGCTTGCCTGAAATGCCCAATCCGGACATGAATCGATACGTGGCGTCTGAAACACAAATGATTCCCCGCGCCACTTTTGCTTTGATCTTCAGCAGCAGGGGATGACCGCCTTGGTTCATGTTTCTCTGGCTGAAAAGAAACTTGCGGGCATATCGTCGTGACCGCAATGCCTCCAGCGGCGACGAGGTAAAGTCCATCGAATGCTGGAGGTCAAACGGGCTGTGTTTGGCAATGCTTCGGCCGTCCCGCAGCCATTCGACCAGCCGGCTCAAGCTCCGTCCACGCGGGCGGAAGCGGGCCACAAAACACTCGACCCCCATTTGCTCGAATAATGGCCTCGATTCCTCCACGCCATCCTGGCGCAGGGCGCAAATTGTAAGTTGAAACTCTTCGCGCGGCAGGTGTTTGGCCAGCCCCACAACCTCCCGCCACGGGGAAGTGGTGGAGTCCAGATTCGGAACAGTCAAAAGCACTTTGCGAATCAAGCGAATCAACCCGCGGGAATGGTCATTCCGCGTGTCTGGTACCCCAAAGCCAGGGACGCGCCACCACTGCTCCGCTCTCCCGAGTCCAGGATGATTCGCGCGAGCTGCTTGTGGAAACCCCGAAAGGAGAGTGTCTCCTCCCAAAACCTCCGGCATTTTTGCCTTACCTCGGCCAGCCCGGTTTCCCGATGGCGGGCAAAATGTTCGATTACCTTTTCCGGCAAAGTTCTTAACGCCTGCGCGGGCACGCGCACGACGACATCCGCCCAGGAAACCTGCGACTCGAAGGGAAGGAGGCAATCTGTGTCCACCAACAGCGGGACCCGCCCCATGGCCATGGTCTCGAACAAACGCTTGGAAAAATTTCCGCCGCCGCGCACACAAAGCGTGTAATCGGTGCCGAGGATGTTCTCGAAGAACTCCCGCGTCGTCTTCTCGATGGACGCCGCCCCGGTCGCGCCAGCCCGGTAACGCGCGCGGATGATGAACTCGGTCCGAACTCGTGCGGACTCGCGAAGGATTTGAAGCGCCCGGGACCGCAATAACGCGGGCGGGTAGAGCGGCTGCGGCTCCTCGTGCCGCATTCCCAGCCAGTAAGCCGCGTTTCGCCCAAGAACGCGAATGACGTCGGTCACGACCTTCACCTGGCTGATACTGGCCTGTCCGCAAAATCCCACCGCCGGACGTTCGTCGGTTCGGGCGGAGCGGTCCGCCGCAACCGATTCAGCCGCGTCTTGGAGCCGGGCATACCGGGAAAGAGGGTCGTCAAAAAATACCGGCTGCGCCACTTGGCGTTTTCGTCGTCGCCTTCGCTCACCACCTGCACGCACAATCCAGCAATCATCAAACTCCGGCGGAACAGTCACCCCCTCGTCTCCCACCACGTAACTCAAGACCGGCCTGCCGGCCTGCCGCGCCATCTCAATAAAACTGGCAGCCGCGCGTGTCTCGCCCCGGGTGACATAATGATTCCAAGTCATGGGCAACACAGCCACGTCGGCATCGGCGAGGCGCGCGGTAACCACGAAGTCCTCGCGCGATAATCCATACATCTGAAGGCGCTCGAGCTCGCTGAACTCGGCCTCCTTCCAGTACGGTCGCAGGATGTCCGACAATTGCATCCGATGCTCGCGCGCATAGTGCGATGGGTCGGAGAAGAGCCGGACGGTTTGGGATATGGATTTCACTCTAAACGCGCGCCGGGATGGCCACGCCACGAAACAGTTCCAGCCATTGCGCGATCTGCCGGGTCAAGTCAAAGTCGCGTTTCACGCGCTGGCGTCCGGCCTGGCCCATTCGCTCCCGCAAGGCCGGATCCTGGGCAAGTTTCCCTAACGCGGTCGCCATTGCCTCCGCGTCCCGAACGGGAACAACAAAGCCTTCCACCCCGTCCGTTACCGCCTCGCGCATGCCACCGCAATCAGTCGTCACCACCGGCACCGCGCAGGACATCGCCTCGATGACCGCGTTGGAAATGCCCTCGCTCAAGCTCGAAAGCAAAAAGGCGTCCGCCTGTCGGACCCGATCCAAAACTTTTTCCGCGCCAAGTTTGCCCAGTAACCGGACGTGCTTCTCCAAACCGAGATCCTCAATGGTGTAGCGCACACGCTGCCGATCGGGTCCATCCCCAATAATTTCAAACTGAACATTAACCCCGGTGTCCACCAGCCGGCGCATTGCGAGCAGCGCCCACTCATGCCCCTTCACCCAAATCAAGTTCCCCACCGTCACCACCGAAAACATTCCATCCGGCTGGCGTCGTGCCGGAGCCGGAGAAAACATCCCGGGATCGATCGCGGGCCGGATAATTCTGGCTTTGCGGGGATCAAGTCCCAGTCGGCAGGCGTCCTGCATCGTAGCCTCCGAGACGCAATGGACCAGTGCCGCCTTTTGAAATGTTGTCGTGATTCCACTATTAATATCCACCCGCGACGGATTATGAGGCGCCACACTCACTTGTGTCCCCCGGCAACTGACCACCACCGGCGATGGAGTGTCAAAAACCGGAAGCAACGAGACGGAAGCGGAGTTCCAAGGGAAGTAGATCGCGTCCCACCGGCGTCCCGCAAAAGGCAAGAGTTGGTTCCACACGCGCCACCGGCCCGTCATCGTGCCAGGCTCCCGCGCGCTCGGCGCAAAAAGCCTCAGATCCGCGGCGCCTTGCAACCGCGCCCGAACGGCCATGCCCAGAAGGCGCGTGATCCGTATTGGGGCGCTGGCTTCCCAAGTGGGTGTCGGCAGCCATTCCACCCGGTCCATTCGGTCCGCAGGTTTCCTGCTGGAACCGATGGTCACAGCCACGCCGGAGTCCACCAGACCGTCCACCAATCGCGTCAGGAATGTTTCCGCCGGCCAGTTGATCCCCGCTATCAGCAGACGGAAAGGCATGTTACCGCCGGACAACGGGAAAATACGGACAAAATGGCAACGGGTCGAAACCGAGAATATTGGACTCAACCATATTGCTCCAACCAGGCGGAAAAAGTCAGCAAAACGGAAACCGTGTTGCCCCGCGCGTCCTTCAACGAATCGGCGTTAAAATCGTTCAACAGAGCCTGGACCTTTTCCCGCGGGACAAACTCGTGCAGGCGCAGGCCCGGGCGCAACAACCACTCGTTGAGTCCTCGCTCGCCCCGCTCGCCGCCAAACTGCACCTCCCAGTTGCGCTCGATCAATTTTTTACCCGAGAGAATCCGGCCGGCCTTTTTTAAAACCCGTCCAGGCAACTTCCAAGCCTCGCTCTTCTGGTAGTTGTAGAGATCGGCATCGTGGACCTGCCATTTTACCCGCGCCAAGTCGGGGGCAAATTTTTTCAAGAAATCCACCTGCAATTGCCGGCCGGCCACAAATCCCGTCGGCACCGTCGCAAAAAAATCTGAGATGCGGGTGTCGTAAAATGGCAATCGCGGAAGGGCGGCGGGCTGAAACATCCGAATGCTCGCCAGCGTCCAGCGAAAAGACCAGTTGTCCGTCTTGAACGCCTTGACCCGAAAATCCGGCTCCTCAATTGACCGCAGCAATTCCAGCCCTTCAGCCGTATGTTGCCGCAACATCCCCTCAGGATCCGAGCCGCCCAACTGCGGACGGCATACGTGGTCCAGCAACCAGCCCCGTCCGTTCTTGGCCATCTTTTTCAGGGTATGGGCTGTGATCGCCGCCTCGTCCGGGGCAGTCGCTCCGGTTTCACCACAGAGGCCCATATCATCGAACCAGACGTCGCCCCAATGCGCGGCGATGACGTGATCCGCGTGCTCCTTCAACTCCTTCGACACAAATGCCTGCCGGCTCTGGGTGATGTCTTGGAAACCCTCCACCGCCGCCAGCACTTGTGGCAAGCGGTCGAACAAGTACGGCTTGATGGTGAAGGCGGTGAACGGAAGCCCCCGTACGACCGCCACTTCGCGAGAAATTCTCGTTTCGATGGAATCGTCCGAGTAACCGTAAGAGTAGGACCAAAAACGCTCCGCGGGGGCGCCGGCGCCTACGGCGGTGACAGTGCTGCGCGAGTCGAGGCCGCCGGAAATGGGAATCGCCACCCTGCCTTCCCCCAACATCTCCTTCATTACACAACCGAACCGGTCCGCGAACTCGGCCACCGTGTCATCGTAAGAGCGCTTGGCATCCGGTTGATGAGCCCAATCCCAATATCGTTTCGCGCTCTTCTTCTCCCCATTGGCGCCAAAGATATAGTGCGAGGCAGGTTGAAGAACCCGGACATCCTCGAAATGAGTGCGATCCGCCGGGAAGAAGCCACAGCCGAAGAAGCCGGTCAGCCCGGCCCAATCGAGTTGACGACGCGAAGCAACGCGCGCCACCGAGGCGAAAGAGGTGCCGAGCGCGACGGAATTCCCGTTGGTGGCGTGATAGGCGTGCAGGGTGCCGAAACGACCAGTCCAAATGTGCCACTGCCGCTCTTTCTTGTCCCACGCCCACACCAGCAGATGCCCATTCAATTCCGAGGCAGGCCGTCGGCCACGAGCAATGTCCGCCAGAAATTCCCCGGCACTGTCCCCTTTGCCATCCGCTCCGTAAAGCTCTCCTATCAGCAAAATTTGAAAATCCCGCGTGTTGAATTCCGTCACCGGGAATCCTCGCCACCCCTCGGACGGCGGGTCTTGCCATAGTGTCCACGCTGAATCGGCGGCACGATTAAACCAAGCTGGATGCGAAGTTCTTCCAGTCCCCGGCTGTTCCTGGCCGAAGGCAAGCAGAAGGTCTCCCGCCCAAGCCGCCTTTCCTGGGGTGCTCGCGGAGCCGGAACTCGCGGTTCGGCTCTGGTGAGATTCAACGCCGGTCATTTGTCCAACATCTGCTGGTAAAGCTCTTGGTAGCTCGTCGCTTCGCTATCCAAAGTAAACTTCGTCTCCGCCAGTTGGCGGGCGGCCACCCCCATTTTCCTCCGCCGCTCCGGATCTCCTGCCAGATTGTCGATGGCTTGGGCAAAGGCGTCCACATCTCCGGCGGGGACGACGAGCGCTGTTTCCCCGTTTATGTGAATGTCACGCATGGCGGGAATGTCCGTGACCACGGAAGACAGGCAGCAGCCCATTGCCTCCAAGCAGGCCACCGGGCAGGCTTCCTTGTGGCTGGAGAACACAAAGAGGTCCACGTTGTGGAGAAAGCCGGGGACATCCATCGTCTTGCCGCAAAACCGGATCTTGTCCGTCACTCCGAGTTCGCCCGCGAGATTTCGCAGGGATGCGGCGTATTCAGCGTCCATCTCCGTCCCGGCAAAGAGCAGCCCCACTTTCGTCTTCACCTTGGCCACAGCGCGAATGAGATGGGCGTGATTTTTGACCGCCACAACTTGGGCCACATGACCCAACAGAAATGTCCCAGGGGGAAAGCCCCATTTTTCGCGGGTTGCCTGGTCCGCCGCGCCAGGCCGAAAAAGCTGGACGTCCACGCCGGGCGGGACATGTCTCACCTTGAACTCCTGCCCCGCGAAAAACTCCTTGATCATCGCGGTGTTTTGGACCGCGATACGCCGCGCCACACGACTGCGAACCCGCCATGCCCGGCTTCCCCAACCCATGTTCTTTTTCGTGTACATCCACGCCCGCCCGCCGGCCATTTTGGAAATCAGCGGCTCGGTGTAATCGTCGGAGTAATTGAAGGAATGCCACAACACGAACTGGTGGGGACGAAAAGCACGCGCGGCTTTCCACGCTCGCGTGAGGAGTGTGAGGTAAGGCCGGGGATGCACCGTGAAAGGCGTCTCGAGAAACGGAATCTCCAGCTTCTCCACCACCCGGTCCAAAGTGCCACCCTTCCGCAAAACACAAACGGCTGGCGCAAAACGATTGCGATCCAGCCGCTCGATCACGTTCAACATGGCCCGCCCTGATCCCGCCGTGATGAAGTTGGGAATGGTGTAGAGAATGGGTACAGGGCTCGACACAACGAAACTCCTCGAAACTTTTGGCAGACCGCGCCGATGACTCAACGAGGCGCCATGTGAAGCCAACGCAGCCGGCCAGGCCGGTGCTCATCAAGGAGCTTGCTTTGCAACGCCGGGTCCACCGAGGCAAGGCACGGATAGGCCTTGGGATCCCGCCTTTCCTGCTGAATCACCTGGCATTCGTGCGTGGGGGAAAAACGCCGCGCCAGTTCCTCCGTCAATCCCGGGCGGACAAAATCGTGGACTTCGACAATCACTTCGGCCTTGGTGAGGTTTCTTTGGCTGGCGGGATTCAACAGTCCGAGTTCCGCGCCTTCGCAATCCATCACAATCAAAGTCGAGTCCTCCACCATCCGGTCCAGCCCGCCCGGTGAAAGAATCCGGCAAAATTTAATCCGGTCCGCCACCCCGTTGGCCCGGCCCAAGCGCTCCAGGCGTTTGCCGGCCTCCTCAAGGGGATCCACGGCGATGACTCTCGTTCCGGGACAGCTGTACGCAAACCCGACCGCATAAAATCCCTCGGCGCAGCCGACATCGATGATCAGCTTGAAGCGCTTGGCGACAAGCTTCTCTAGCAACGGGGTAAGTTCATCCTCGTACGAACCAATCAGTTTTGGCCATTTTTCACTGCAGATCGGCTCCTCGGTGTAAACCATCCCTTTGAACGGGCCAGCCAGAACCTTGTTGCCAAATTTTTGGTCAAGGTTTCGCGCCTCGTCGGGAGTCAGGAAGCTCGTTCGCTCGAAAGAAATTCTGCCCATCGATTCCTTCGCCGCCAACCGCATGGCGAAGATTTGGGGGCAATGGCCGAGAATCCAAAGTCTTAATGCGTCTTTCATGTCAAAGCGGCCTTTGCGCCGGTCGCGGGTTCGCGAATAAATTCCAAGGCGGTGGTCACGTAGCGGCGGGCCACGGAAATCGGAGCCACATGATTGGCGTAATACTCGCGGGCGGCGGTGGCCATCTTCTGACGAGCCGCCGGATCAGCGAGCAGTTGCGCGCATAAACGCGCGCAGTCGTCGAGGGTGTCAAAAAACACCGCTTCTTTTCCGGGAGTGATCGGCGTTGGCAAGGGAAACGCCGGGCGCTGCGTCACAATGCATTTGCCCAGCGAAAGATACTCGCAGAGCTTCCACGGGAAGGATTCACCAAAACCGTTGGTCGAAATGCCCACCGCGGCCTGGTTCACAATCCTCATGTACTCTTGCGGCGTGCTCGGAAGATTGGTCAATGTGTCGGCAAATTCGGGGCGGGGCGGGCCGTCAAAATACATGCCCCCTTGAAAACGTGATCCTAACGACGCGCGCATCGTCCGGATCAGGTCCGCCCGCTCGCGGTTCAGTTGCTCGGCCTCTTTCCAATCACCGTTCCCATGACACGCGATCTGAAAAAAGGCAAAGTCGCCGAGATCATCAGGGGCGTGAGCCACTGGCGTCGCTTTTTTTTGAGGGCCGGCGGCTGTTGCCTTTCGTTTGAAGAGCATGTTTCCCAAAGCGTCAATCCCTCGCTTGGGACCGGTCACCAGCGCCTCAACCTTGCCGGCAAGGCGTGCCGCCGACAAAACCTTGGCGTATTTCTCTCCAATCTTCGCCGAGTGGGTCATTCCTCCAGGGACCACCTTCACACCATATTTGGAAGCGACAACACCGGCGGTTTTCAGATCGTAACTCCGTTTGAAAAGCACTTCGCAGGAACTTAAATCCCCGTGCGAAAAAAAATGTTTCCAATCTTGAAGATCCACCGCGGCACGGACAGTTCGACCGCTCCGCGGATCTCTCACGTCCAGCCGGTAAGACCATGGATAGGGCCGTGCGATCCGCGCGCAAGTGTCGCCAGTGACCACGACCCGGTCATGAATCCGCGGACCACGCGAAACCACCCGCAAGTCGATCTCTCCCGCCTCGTCCAAGGCGATCAGGCCCGCGATCAAAAATATTTGATGCCGGTCATCCCCGGTCGCGCGCAAGGTCACTTCCAACTTGCCACGCTTGCTTCCCGGAAGGATGGGTTGTTGACGCGCGGTCATTGGGAGACAGAAAGCCAGTCCGGATGACTATCGGCATGAGCGGCGATTTCCTCCAGAATTCGGCCGACTGGCTTCGCCGGAGACCATCCCCAGCGTTTGCTGGCGCGGTCGCTGTCCATTACCACCCAAGGGATGTCATAGGGCCGGGAGACATCGCTCGATAGCACGGTGTGGGCGCCGAAACGT
>CAZMLP010000200.1:0-6302 GCA_964566745.1 uncultured Verrucomicrobiota bacterium
CAGCGCTAGCTTCATTCACCTGTAGGCCATCGCCGCGCTCGACGGACCGGCGAGGTGGATCACTTCAAAGCGTTTGAAGCCCGCCTCCCTGCACCCTTTGCGGAAGTCGGCGCCCGTGTATTCAAACGCGTCGCCAAACTCGATCAGCATGTTGAGGGACATCAGCAATCCCTGGACATTCTCCCGGCGGGCGTCGTCGATGAGCGCCTCAATGGCTACCAATGCCCCTCCGGGCGGCAACGCGTCATAGGCGGCGCGAATTGGTCGCGTAATGAAATTCTTCTCCGCAACCAGCCGAAATCGCTGACCCCATCCCCCTTCCCGCATGTCACGATTTGCGTGAGAAATCCCGATTCTGCGAGTCGCAAAATACGCGCTTGCCACGAGCCTGGAATAAGGCTAGCTTAGGAATGAGACTAGAGGTTTATCGGGCCTCCGGTTGATGATTATGAATGGTTCGGACAACGTAATCGGCCAAGCGGTGTTTCTTCGCACCGACACTCCCGATTATGCCGAGGTGGTGATTCCGTTCAGTTCCCTTCAAGAAATGGTTGAAATTGGCACCCGTCCCCAGCCAGGCATGATCTTGGAAAGGCTTGTGTTAACGGGAGTTGTTGATGGAGCCGAGCATGCCCTGACGCTGGGATTTGTTTCGGCCACCAAAGGTCAGCGGGTCGGCGAGCCAGCCCATTTTTAAGTTTACGCCGGAGCGCGGTTTTTCAGTTTCTCTTCCATGGATCGACGGTTATCCGGTTTCAAAACCTCCTCTCTCCAATGAAAAAGAGCCGGATCGCTCCGGCTCTTGGTGATGAAGTTGTTAGCGCCCTCACCAGGACGCTAGAACCTTAACGAGGCCAAGCACTTAACGCTGTCCAGCCCCGCCTCCCGCGGCACCACTTCTCTGCCTTACCCCTGGGACAGCGCATGAACTAGACACGGGTTGGACCCAGGTCGTGCGCATTCCGTTCAATCACACGGGCTGCCTATCGCTCGGTTTTCGTCGAAGTGACACCGTTGCCAGGCGAATTAGGTGAGGTGGCTTGCTGTGCATTTTGCCGGGCGTCCGCCAAATTTTGCTGCAACAACGCCACCTCGCCTCTCAGGCGAAGCAATTCGGCGTGCTCGTCATTGACGCTGTTGCCAGCGACCACCACCCCGGCGAATTTTCCATTGGGACCGGTGGCAACCATTCCATTGCCTGTGTCGCCCATCAATTCGGCCCGGAGGTTTTGATTCTCATATTCCAACCGGTGGATCTTCTTGTGGGCCACCGTGGCCGTGGTGACGGCGGTGGCGATCGCGATAGCGGTAATTGCGCAGGTCGTTTTCATGTTCGTGAGGGAGTTGAGGAGACAGGCCAGCCCGCCGTTGGCCCCGGCGGATGCCAGGGAGGCGGTGGCCACGGTGACGACCATGTCCGACGGCGCGGCCTGCGCCCCGGCCATTCCCAACGCGGCGGCCACGGTCCATACCCCGGTCGCCACGCCCCGGCGGCGAAAGTGATCCCGCAACCGGTCCATGGCGCGTGAAACGCGCTTTTGCGCGGCATCCTCGCTCATGCCCAGGGCGGCGCCGACTTCCGCCAGGCTCTTGCCAGCGAGGAAACGCAACACCACCGCGTCCCGGTCGGCGCCGGGCAACTGGCCCAGCGCCTCGTCGAGCATCGGCAGCATGGCTTCCATCAAGCCCGGCTCGTCCGCCTCGCCCCCCGGAAGAAGGTGCGGTTCCATGGCTTTCCTTTCCCGCTCGGCACGCCGCGCGTGGCCCCGCACCAGCTTGGCCGCGCTATGGCAGGCCGCCCGGTGCAACCAGCCGGCGAGGATCGTGCCGGGACGCAACCGCCTGGCCTTGCGGGCCAGATCGGTAAACACCTCCTGCGCCGCGTCGCGCGCCAGCTCGTCGTTGCCCGTCACTCGCCGGGCGGCAGCCCAAACGAGATTCAGGTGGCGACGAACCAGTTCGGTGAACGCGTCTTCCGCGCCCTGCTCGGCGTAACGCTGAAGGAGTTTTTTGTCGTCGTCGTTCATTGTGTCGTCACCCCTAACACCCGCCAAACGCGAAATCCGACACGCCAAACCCCGCGAACGCCTGGGCGAACGCTCGGAAAGGGACAGGATCCGTATGCACAAAATTTATATTCCCCCCAGACAGCCGTCTTGAAAAGCCCTCTAAAGCCGTCCGAAAAATATTTTGGCCATCCGGGAGGAAATGAACGGGCGATGCCGCGGCGGCGAGCAAACAACACTGGCGAATCGATCAATTTTTGGTGACATTAAACTCATTGAACCGCACAACTGCCCATCCCTTGAGTTTGCGGGCATGGTTTCAACTCGCCGCTCGCGAGCCGTTCCGCCTGTTCTTCCCCTCCGCCGTGGCGGCCGGCATCGCGGGCGTCTCCTTGTGGCCGTTACATTTGACCGGATTCACGGCGTTATACCCGGGCCAATTACACGCGCGATTGATGACTCACGGAATGTTCGGGGGCTTCATTCTCGGGTTCCTCGGCACCGCCATGCCCCGGCTGTTGGAGGCACCCGCGCTCCGTGCCGCCGAGACGTTTCCCCTGCTGGTTCTGCACCTGGCCATGATTGTCATGCACGCCACCGGTCATCCGGCGGCCGGTGACGGACTCTTCCTTCTGCTTGATCTTTCTTTTCTGCTCATTGCGGGAATACGTCTCTGCCGGCGCAAGAGTGCCCCACCGCCAGGTTTTGTGCTCGTGCTTCTCGCGCTGCTGTGCGCTGCGACGGGCGCCTCGTTGAGCTTGTTGGGCGACACCGAGAAATTTCCCTCCTTGATGACGTTGCAACGGCTGTTGACGTATCAGGGCTTCGTTCTGTTTCCCATTCTCGGGGTCGGGCCCTTTCTTTTGCCGCGCTTTCTCGGCGCGACCAGCTCGCATGAATTTCCCGAGACCCCTGGTCACGCGACACGGTGGCGTCAAAAGGCCGTGATTGCCGCCGGCGCCGGCGGAATGCTTTTGGGCACGTTTCTCCTGGAAGCCCAAGGGCTGGTCCGGGTGGCCTATGGAGCGCGTTTTTGCCTGACCGCCGGGTATTTGATGCTCGAACTGCGCGGCCTGGGACACTCGCGGAAGACCACCGTTTTCGGCGCGGTCGTGCAAGCGGCCGTGGCCGGTATGTGGGGCGGCTTTCTGGCTGTGGCGTGCTTTCCCGCTTACCGGATTGCCTTGTTGCACATCACCTTGGCGGGTGGATTCGCCCTGATCACCTTTACCGTGGCCACTCGGGTGCTGTTCGGACATGCGGGGAAAATAAACCTTCTGGCTGGCCGAAACGCATGGTTCCTCGCAGCCATGGGTTTGATGCTCTTTGGCATGCTCACTCGCGTTAGCGGCGATTTTTGGCCAAAGATCATGACCTCCCACTATACCTATGGTGCTCTGCTCTGGATGGCCGGAGCGTTGGTCTGGGCGGCTTTCGCGTTGCCCCAAATCGTGGCGCAGGACCCGGAAGAGTAGCGCCAGTGACGCCTTCTAAACCAAGAGCCAATTCTTGGTCGCTTCTGGCCAAAATACGAGAGGTTAGAGACGCAGCGCTCGCCGATAACCTCCGTGCATGAAAGCAACTCATCATCTTGCGCGTCTTGTTGAATTAACCACTGCCCTGCTGCTCTGCCTTTCGACCAGTGGCTTGCAAGCGGCTGACAGCCCGCGTGGGCCGGGCAATAAGGGGGTCGATTCTGAAATCGTTGGCGAGGAGCAGGCCGTCCTCACGCAGGCCCCCAATGTGCCGCCGCCCCTCAAACGCAGCCGTCCCACCAAGGTGATTGTGACGCTCGAGGTGAGGGAAGTGGTCAAAAAATTATCGGACGGCGTGGAGTATTTGTTTTGGACATTCGGCGGAGACGTTCCCGGCTCTTTTATTCGCGTCCGCGAGGGCGACTTGGTGGAATTCCACTTGAACAACCACCCGTCGAGCAAGATGCCCCACAACATCGACTTGCATGCGGTCACGGGTCCTGGCGGCGGGGCCGCGTCCTCCTTCACCGCTCCGGGACACTCCTCCCAGTTTTCGTTCAAAGCCTTGAATCCTGGCCTGTACGTTTACCATTGCGCCACCGCGCCCGTGGGAATGCATGTGGGTAACGGCATGTACGGCCTGATTCTGGTGGAGCCAAAAGAGGGCCTGCCGCCTGTCAGCAAAGAATATTATGTGATGCAGGGCGAGTTCTACACCGCCGGAAAGTTTGGCGAGGAGGGGTTGCAGTTTTTCGATCAAGGCAAGGCCGTCGAGGAACGTCCCACTTATGTGGTGTTCAACGGCGCCGTCGGCTCATTGGTCGGCGACAAAGCCATCACCGCAAGCGTGGGGGAAACCGTCCGCCTGTTTGTGGGCAATGGCGGGCCAAACCTGACCTCGTCCTTCCACGTCATTGGCGAAATTTTCGACACCGTGTACGTCGAGGGCGGCACGGTCGCCTCGCAGCATAATGTCCAGACCACCATGGTGCCCGCCGGCGGCTCGGTCATTGTTGAATTCAAGGTCGAGGTGCCTGGAACATACATTCTGGTCGATCATTCCTTGTTCCGGGCGTTCAACAAAGGCGCCCTGGGTATGTTGAAGGTCGCCGGCAAAGAAAACTTGATCACTTATTCCGGCAAAGAAGTGGACGCCGTCTATTTGGGCAAACAGGCTGAGGCTGGCTCGGCGGCGGAAAAAGAGGTGGCAGCGCTTGAGGCCAAACGTCGCGAGGCGATTACCGCCGACCCCAAGATCGCGAATCTCACCAAGGAGATCCAAGTCGCGCGGGGAAAACAGGTTTTCATGCAAACGTGCTTTGTCTGCCATCAAGTCAACGGCGAGGGCGTTCCCAACCAAATTCCTCCTTTGGCCAAGTCGGATTTTTTGATGGCGGACGCCGAGCGCTCGGTGCGCATTGTGTTGCAGGGGCGGTCGGGTGAGATCGAGGTGAACGGGAAAAAATTTAACGGAACGATGGTGCCGCTAAACAATCTTTCCGACGAGGACATCGCCAACGTGCTAAGCTATGTGCGCAACAGTTTTGGCAATGCCGGGGACACGGTGTCGCCCGCCACCGTGCGGAAAATCCGGAGCGAGGCGCCCACCGCCCCGGCTGCGGGCGGGTCCTTTGAATAAGTCCGCGAATCCGCGAATTGTATGTCTGGCTTCCTCACCTTCCTATGCGCCTTGCGTCTTCTCGCCGCTTTCGGCGAGGGGGCGCCGGGGGCGGTGTTGGTTCCAGCGGGAACCTATACGCCGCTGTTTCGAGGAGAAAGTGACCTGAAAAATGCCCCGGTGCAGGCGTTTTGGATGGACGTTTTCCCGGTGACCAACGCGGATTTTCTCGAGTTCGTTAAAGCAAATCCCAAATGGCGCCGGTCGAAAGTGAAACGGATCTTTGCCGACTCGGATTATCTGCGTCATTGGGCAGCCGATACTGAATTGGGTTCGGCCGCCCCTGCCAATGCCCCGGTGGTGTATGTTTCTTGGTTCGCGGCCAACGCTTATTGCCGAACTCAAAGAAAACGGCTTCCCACCACGTTGGAATGGGAGTATGTGGCTGCCGCCAGTCCCTCTCGCCCGGACGGTGACAAAGATCCTGCTTTCGTGGCAAAAATTCGGGCGTGGTACTCCAGCCCGGCGGACCAGGCTCCAAGGGCGGTCGGTCAGGGGATCGCAAACCTTCACGGAGTCCACGACCTGCACGGCCTGGTTTGGGAGTGGGTCTCGGATTTCAGCACCGCGATGGTCACCGGCGACTCGCGCGGGGACACCGGGCTGGAGCGCCAGCTTTTTTGTGGTGGCGCCAGCCAGGGAGCGGGAGACCGCGACAATTTCCCCGCGTTCATGCGATATGGATTCCGCAGCAGCCTGCAGGCAAGTTACACGATTCATAATTTGGGCTTTCGCTGCGCCAAAAACCTGCCAGGAAACAGTGAAACCAACCGCTGAGAAATCGCTTCGCGAAAGTCGCCTCGCCGCCGCATTCTGGTTGATCGCGCTCGGATGGATCTTGTCCGCGACCAGCGCCGATTCCGCGGGGGTGACGCCCGCCAAGAGCGCCATTTCATTATGGGAGCCGCTGCCGGACACTTCCCTGTATCAGGTTGACTCCACCTGGACCACGGACAGGGTGGAAAAAATCCGGCTCTCCAGCTTGGCAGGGCGGCCCCAAATCGTGGTCATGTTTTTTGCGGGTTGCAGTTCGACCTGTCCGCTGCTGGTGCACCAGTTGAAGCAAATCGAGGCTGTTTTGCCGCCTGATTTGGCGACCAACACCGGTTTCGTCCTCATCTCCTTTGACCCGGACAGCGACTC
>CAZMLP010000201.1:0-3672 GCA_964566745.1 uncultured Verrucomicrobiota bacterium
GGACCAATTGGCCAAGGCGAACTTGATTTTGCCGGAAACCCGGCGCAGCCGTCTTTCGAACGCCCTGGTTGTCATCGTGAACGCGCAGGACGACTGGAAACTCACCACGCCGAACGATCTGGCCAATCCCCACTTCAAGCACATCGCCCTCGCGGAAACGGCCACTGTCCCGGCCGGAATCTACGCGAGACAATACCTGCGGAATCTCAAACTCTGGACTGCCATTGAACCACGCGTCGTCCCGACGGAGAACGTTCGTGCCGCGCTCGCCGCCGTGGGAGCAGGCAACGCGGAGGCGGGAATTGTTTACCGGACCGACGCGGCCCTCTCGTCCACGGTGCGGATCGCGCTTGAGGCCGCACCGGGTGACAGCCCGCGCATTAGCTATCCGCTCGCGGTGTTGAGGAGAGCACACGACCCGGAGGCGGCGCGACGTCTCGCGGAATTCCTCGGCTCGCCGGGAGCGCGGCCGGTTTTCGAGAAGTTCGGTTTCCTCTGGCTGCCGGACCCGCCGCGTCATGACCGTTGAGGACTGGCAACTGCTCGGCTTCACCACCGGCATGGCGCTGTTGAGCACCCTGCTGATCCTGCCCGGAGGATTGGCGCTGGCGTGGTTGCTGGCCCGGCGCGATTGGCGCGGCAAATCCATCATCGAAACGCTGGTGGCATTGCCATTGGTGATGCCGCCCGTCGCGACCGGTTTGCTGCTGCTCAAATTGCTGGGCCGGCGCGGGCCAATTGGCAAATTCCTCTCGGAACAGTTGCATTGGGAAATCATCTTCACCTGGCGCGCGGTGGTGCTGGCGCTGGGAGTGATGTCGTTTCCGTTGCTCGTCCGCTCGGCACGCGTTGCTTTTGAGGAAGTGCCAGCGCGCTTCGAGCAAATCGCCACCACGCTCGGCGCGAGTCCGGCGCGCGTTTTTTTCACCATCACGCTGCCGCTCGCGGCGCGGGGCATCGCGGGCGGGGCGATCCTGGCCTTTTCGCGCGCCCTGGGCGAGTTCGGCGCCACCATCATGATTGCCGGAAATATTCCCGGCCAGACCCAAACTCTTTCCCTCGCGATTTATCAGGCCGTGCAACTGGGCCATGACGAGCGCGCGTTCCGGTTGTTGGGCGTCTCGGTATTGCTGGCGTTCGGCGCCGTCTGGCTGGGCGAGCGCCTCTTACAGCGCAAGGAGTCCCGCCAATGAGCCTGCGCCTAGAAAAAGTCTCATTACCGCTTGCTGATTTTCGGTTGGAAATCGATCTGGAGTTAGGTGGTCGCGTGACGGCGATCACCGGTCATTCAGGCGCGGGCAAGACCACGCTGCTCGAAATCATCACCGGATTGCGCCGCCCGGCGACCGGCGTGATTTCATTGAATGATGTGGCATTTGAGGACACCGCGAAAAATCTCCACATTCCGGCGCGGAAACGGCGCGTCGGCTATGTGCCCCAGGACTTGGCGCTGTTCCCACACCTCTCCGCGCGCGAGAACATCTTTTACGGATGGTCGCCCGGGGTCCCGGCGAGACACAGTTTTGATCCCAAACACGTCACCGATGCGATGGAATTGGAGCCGCTGCTCGCGCGGAGTGTCCGGGAGTTGTCCGGCGGGGAACGTCAACGGGTCGCGCTGGCGCGGGCATTGCTCGCGGCCCCGCGTTTGCTGCTATTGGACGAGCCCCTCTCCAGCCTTGATCCCGTGTTGAAGGAAAAAATCATGCCGTTCCTGATCCGGCTACGCTCGGAGTTTCAAGTGCCCATCCTGCTCGTCACGCATGATTGGCGGGAAATTCGCGTGCTGTGCGACGAGGTGGTTCAACTGGAGCGGGGCCGGGTGATCGCGCGAGGCAGCCCGAGGGGATTTGACAGTGCCCAATCCTGAATCGCGGGACCACCGGCTGGAGCACGGTTCCGGCTAAGGCCTCTCTTCCCCGGCGGATCCGGCCACCTCGCCCACTTGATTCGGCTCGTTGGACAAAGGCTCGACCCGCACCAGCGCGGGCCGGAGCAACTGCCCCTGGAAGGTGTAGCCGGTGCCAAGCGTCTCGATCACGCGCATGGGCTCCGCGGGCGGGTTTTCCTGGTCGGGAATCGTGTGGAGTTTCGAGTCGAACCGCTCCCCTGGCTCGGCGACGAATGGCGCGAGGCCCACCCGTCGCGCGGCATCACGGCAGGCAAACTGGAAATTGCCGATCTGGCGGCTCAGTTCCGGCTGGTTGGAACGCGCCGCCGCGGAATAAAGCGCGTAAATGTGATCCAGCATCCGCACCGCCACTTGCAGCCATTCCTTCTCGCCGCGCCGCGCCTTCTCCACCTCGAGTCGCAATCGCCCGATCTCGGCTTCCTGCGCCTTCTGCAGAAACTCGCCGAACGCCTTTGCCTCGACGGACATCTTGTCCGCGATTTCCTTGGCGGCGGCGTTGGTGCGGGTCGCGCTCTCTTGCACGGATTGCCATTGGCCGGTGGCCGCGTGGATTTGCCGCGCCGTCTCCTCGAAGCGTTGCGCCTGCGCAGTCAAGTCGCCCACCGACTCGCACTCGGCGAGTTTCGTCGCCGCGCGATACTCGAGTAGGAAGGGCCAAACGCCGAACCAGGCCGCCGCCATCACCGTGACTGTGCAGAGCACCGCCTCCCACAAGTCCAGCGGCAGGGCGTTTCCATAAATGATGAACCCCGCCAGGCCGAGCAGCAGAACGTCGCCGAGCAGGAACGGCCAACGGTTCACCCGGGGCGGTTTGATTTCTGACATAGTCGGGAAGGTGTAAGGGATTCCGCTCCGCGAGGCCAAGGAAAAGTAAGGAGATAAAGCCGTCATGCAGGCGGTGGCCTCCCGATTGGGGCGGGCCTCCGGCGCTCCACGCTTGACGCGCCGCGAACCTTCGAAAACGAACTTAACTTCGCCCGTTCTCAGCCCGGCAACCGCTTCGCCACCTCCTGCGCCAGCACTTCATAGGCGGCGGCACCGGTGCTGTATTTGTCGTAATAAATGATCGGCTTGCCGAAGCTGGGCGCCTCGGCCAGGCGCGTGGTGCGCGGGATTACCGTGTCGAACACCGACTCCCCGAAATGCTGCCGCACCTCGCTCACCACCTGCTGGGAAAGCCGGGTGCGACCGTCAAACATCGTCATCACCACGCCGAGCAACTCAAGTTTCGGATTGGTGCCAGACTCGCGCAATTGGTTCAGCAAGCGCGTGATGCCGGAGACCCCCTCCAGCGCGTAGTATTCGCACTGCAACGGCACCAGCAAATAATCCGCCGCCGCGAAAGCGTTTAGCGTCAGGATGCCGAGTGATGGCGGGCAATCGACAATGATCAAATCATGCCGCCCGCTCTCGCGCACCGGCTTGAGCGCTTGTGCGAACCGCTGCAAATGGTTCTCCAAGCGTGAGACCTCAATCTCCGCGCCGCACATGTCCAGTTCGCTCGGAACAAGGTCGAGCCGCTCGAAGGCTGTGGACTGGATCTTGGACATCAATTCGTCCTCGCCCAGCAACGCCCCCAAGGCACTGGCACCCTCGACCTTCTCGAAGCCGAGGCCGCTCGTGGCGTTTGCCTGCGAGTCGAGATCGATAAGCAGCACGCGCTTGCCGAGGGCCGCGAGGCAGGCGGCCAGGTTCACGCTGGTGGTGGTTTTGCCGACGCCGCCTTTTTGATTGGCGACCGCGATGACTTTGGTTGGCAC
>CAZMLP010000202.1:0-2338 GCA_964566745.1 uncultured Verrucomicrobiota bacterium
GGCGCGAAATTCCGACCCAAAATTGTCCGCGTTCGCACAATTGCTTTAGCAGTCTGCCCAATACTCTGACCATCACCGCTCAGAGGACTTTGGGCGAGGAACGACGACGAGGCATATCCGTGGTGATCTGTGGAAGAGGAGCGACAAAGGCACGCCGCTCCCGGCGTGGGCGCGACCTTTGCCCAAGACAGATTTGGGAACACTATGAACATGACAAAACCCGCCCGCCCAAGTTAGCCTTCCTCATGCAAAAACTCCTCCTCCCTGTGGTGCTTTTTCTCTTGCTGGCCCAACTTGCTCTTGCGGAGGACACACCTCAAACTGGTTCGCCCATCGCCAGGACCGTTTCGGCGGCCAATGCATTTCTCAGCTCACTGGATGCCGGCCAGGTCCGCAGAGTTCAATTCGACCTCAAGGACGCGGCACAGCGGAAGCGCTGGTCTAATCTGCCGACGGGCATTTTCGCGCGGTCCGGTCTGCGAACGGGCGAGCTTTCCGAGCCGCAACGCAACGCGATGTGGGCCCTTCTGCAATCCGCGTTCAGCCCTGGCGGATACGAAAAAGTGCGGCGAATCGTCGAGGCGGACGAGGTGTTGGCCAAAGGCGAAAGCGGCGGGCGTCTGACGTTCGGCAAAGACGAGTATTATGTCTCCCTCTTGGGAACACCGTCGTTGAACGAGCCTTGGATCATCCAGTTCGGCGGACATCATCTGGCAATCAATGTCACCCTCGCGGGCGATCGCGGGACGCTCGCGCCCAGCCACACGGGCGTCCAGCCGGCCATTTATCAGATGGAGGGGAAAACCATTCGCCCCCTGGGCCAGGAAAACGACAAGGCGTTCGCGCTCGTCAACTCGCTGGACGAAACGCAACGAAAACAGGCGATCCTCGGCGTCCAGATGCGTGACCTCGTTTTGGGTCCCGGGCGGGACGGTCCCATGATCCAGCCGGAGGGAGTCAAAGGCGCGACGCTGAATGAGAAACAGCGGGAAATGCTGCTCGATCTCGCCGGCGAATGGACCGGCATTCAGAGTGAGGCGGTGGCCAAGGCGAAAATGGCCGAGCTGAAAAAGAACATCGGGGAAACCTGGTTCGCCTGGGCGGGGCCAACCGAGAAAGGATCGGCCGCTTATTTCCGTATTCAAGGCCCCACGGTGTTCATCGAGTACGCCCCCCAAAAATTGGGCGGTGACGCCACGAAACACATTCACACCATCTACCGCGATCCAACGAATGAATACGGCGCGGCTTTCGCGAACCCATGAGGGCGCGGTCGCGATTTATAGACAGGCAATGCGCGCCCGTTTTTTCTGGAAATTCCTGTTGCTGGGTCTCCTGGCGTTCCTCCCGCGCGCCCGCGCTCATCGCCTGGATGACCTTTTGCAGGCGGCCTTGATCGACGTGACTCCTGCCGGGATTGGTGTTTGGCTCCATTTGAATCCAGGGGCGGAAATGGCCGAGCGAGTGATTTGGATGATGGACCGGAATGGGGATCGGGCCATTAGCGCGACGGAGGCGGAAAGCCACGCCAGGACTCTTCTCCGTGCCTTGGAGCTTACCCTCGACGACCGTCCGGTGAGCCTCGAATTTGTCGCCTCGGATTCCGGTTCCGTGGAGGAACTCCAGAGCGGAGCGGGCAACATCCATATCGAATTGCGAAGCCGCATCCCTGCGCTTCGCGCGGGCACGCACCGGCTTCGTTTTGAAAACCGCTACCTGCCTGAAATCAGCGCGTATCTCGGCAACGGGCTGCTGCCAAAGGATCCGCGAATCAAAATCCTCGGACAAAAGCGCAATGACAACCAAAGCGCCTTGTCCATTGATTTCTTCGTCGAAGTCGCCAAGGGCGATGACAAAGAACATGCCCTCAGCGCCTCCGTGCTCGCCGTTATGGCGGTCGCGTTTTGTGGATTCATTTGTTCGGACAGAAAGGGTTCGCGTAAGAATCACTCATGAAAGGGCTCTGCCGCGCGAGTGCGGTCGTTCGCCGGTAAATCAGGGTCGCCATTTTTGCATTTCCGCCGGACCCTGATAAGCTCTTGGAAACAGGCGCCTGACCTGTTATCTCGAAACAGGATTCAACTATGCCGTCGATTCAAGAACTCCTGGAAAAGAGCCGGAATGAATTGTTGGATCTCTCCACCCGCAACCGGCTGCTATCGATTCCGGTCGGCTCCAAGTCAGCCCGTATCATCCAAGTCCGCGACGAGTTGAGCGAGGAGGTGTTCCGTCTCCTTGTCAAAGAGGCTAAAACTTTCAGCTTTCTGCCGGGACAAACCGCCAAAAAGACGGACACCGCCTCCGCCCCCGCCTCAACCGGAGGGGAGGATGGTGATGA
>CAZMLP010000203.1:0-10969 GCA_964566745.1 uncultured Verrucomicrobiota bacterium
GGCGAGGTCTGCCAACTGGCCAATCCGGTCCATGCGGGCGGTCCATTCCACCTCCAAGTCCGCCATGCTCCGCTGGATCCCGGCCAGCCGGTGCGCCGCGTAAATGCCGAAGCCAATGCCGACCACATTGGTCAGCACCAATAGGAAATAAACCGGGCTGGGCGGCTGCCGACGCGGGGCGGCGACTGGCCGCGTCGTGGGAGTGGCCTCGGGTTTTGGTTCAGGCGAAGGCATGGGAACGCGAGCGTCAGCCCAGGTCTCGCGAGCGGGATTGACCCGCCGGCGAGCTGTTTTCAGCGCGTCGCGGTCCGGCGGTGGAGAGCCATTGAGTCAAACGCATGCGTCAGACGATTGGCGAGGCTGGCTGGGATTTCGCCGGGAACAACCGGAGCGTCCCGCCGAGCCTGCGTTCACCAACCCTACCACCGTCACCGGCGGGCATCAATGCGGATAAATTGCGCGGCGTCGGACGGGTCCAATCAACGTGGGCTGGCCACCCCGAAGGAGTAAAGCGACTTTTCCGTGCGAATGAGAATGCTGGCGCCAATGAGGGCGGGGGTGGCGAGGGTGGCCTCGTTGATCTTATTTTGCGCCAGTACGGTCAAGGTGTCCTTGGCGGCGTCGATGACCGTGACGACACCATTTCGGGAAACAAAATAAACGCGACCGGCGGCGGCGACGGGCGAGGCGTAATAATCGCCCGGCGCGTCGAGCCGCTCGTCCTGGTAAACGGGCTTGCCCGTTTGAAGGTCATAGGCGGAGACAAATCCCCCGCTTTTGACGGTGAACAAACGGTCTTTGTAGATGACGGGAGAGGAGGCGCCCGGAAGACTGCGGAGATTTTTCCATGCAAGGTGAGTTTCGTCCACTTCCCCACTGGCACAAGCGCGGATGGCCAGCACAGCTTTCTCCGCCGAGGGCACGTCGGGTTTTAGAACCGGGTCCTGCTCAAACAGTGGATTCGGCAAACTGGCATCTTGGTCAGACGCGCCGCCATAGGGAACCGAGGCGGAAACCAGCAGATCGCGGGCCGCCACGGGCGTGGATATGGCTGACTTGGCCGTGCCGCTGTATTGCCAGTTTTGTTTGCCGGTGCGGGGGTCATAAGAGACGAGCCGGTAGGAACCGGCGACAATGAGCTCATCGCGTTTTTCATTCACCCAATGAAAAGGCGTGGAAACGCTGTGGAACACCCGCTCGCGCGCCGTGCGCCAGACGGAGTGCCCGGTTTTCTTGTCGAAGGCCTCCACAAATGACCCGGGAACGATGTCACAGACAATGATGACTTTGTCGTCAATCAAAATGGGAGACGCGCTAATTTCGGGGTCCGGGGCGGGCGGGGACCATCTCCATCGTTCCGTGCCTTGAAGGTCATAAGCAATCAGACCGGCCTTCCCGAAAAAAACAAAAACAAATGTGCCGTCCGTGGCGGGAGTGCTGCTGGCGCGTCCCGGGGAGTCGTTGGTTTTTTTGCGGGAGTGGGTTTTTACCGCCCGCGCGGGCGTGCGCCCAAGAATGCGGCCGTCTTTGCGGCTCAGAGCCAGCGTTTCCAGACCAGCCTCATCACTGGTGACAAAAACAAGATCACCCGTGACCACGGGCGACGAGTAGCCCGATGGCAGCGGCGTTTTCCAGAAAACATTCGTGGACGGCCCGAAGGCAACGGGCGGGACCGCAGTTTCCGAAATGGCGTTTCCGCCCGGGCCGCGAAATTGGGGCCAGTCCGCCGGGTTCCCGGAAACGGCCGAGAGCGCGAGGATCGGGAAAACAAGCTGAAAGAGCCGTCGAGTTTTCATAGGCTGGTCATGTTTGTTGTAAAACAAGACCCGGCTGGAGACCCTTTTATTTCAAGGAAAAGCAAGCGCTCGGAACGCTGTCAATGCACGGCCGCGCTCTCGTTGAAATATATTTTCAGATTCTTGGTGGCCCGGCCGGCCGCCACAATGTCAAGGCGTCCATCGCCGTTGAGGTCCGCGAGACACAAGTCCTCGCACGCCATCTGGTTGTCATCCACCACCGTGGCGCGCCAATTATGCCCCTCGCGGTCGAGCGGTGTATATAGACGAATGCCCACTTTGGTGCCGGGCCGGTTCATCGCGCGCCAGCCCACCACCAATTGATCGGAACCGGTTCCCAGTAAATCGCCACAGGCCACCGCGTGGCCGTCCACCACCGTCTCGTCGATCACATGACGTTGCCACAAGTCATGGCTGTTTTTGCCGGCGGTGTAGGTCACCACGCTGTTGCCGTGCCATGGCTCAATGGTGGCGAGGAACCTGGTTCCGCCTTGCAATTTGCCAGCGCGGACCTCGCCCGCGCCGGGGTTGTTGGTTTCGCCCGTGACGTTGCCGGTGAGCTGCACCCGTTTCCAGTGGGCTTTCTCCGGCAACAGATGAAACACGCCTTCCTTGCTGGCCACGAGCAATTCGTCGCCCGGCTGGCGCTCCCATTTGACCGGCTGAAAGTTGTGGGTGATGTGCAAAGTATCGTCGATCACCTCGGTGGCCCAAGGCTGCCGCGGGTCGGCGGGCATGTGATACGCCAGCGCCTTCACTCCCGCGCCGTGGCCATCCTTGTTGCCCCGGCCGTGCAACGGGAGCACCACCAAAGCAAACTTCCCGTCGCGATTCTTAACCCAGCGCATGCGGTGCACCGTGGGCTCGTTGGTCAATTTGACCGGCTCCCATTTTTGCGTCCGGTCGGCCGGCGGAATCAGGTAGAAGACCGCGCCGCTATTCACCGTGTCGCCGGGATTCCACTGCGCGCCCACCGCGATTTCCGCCTTGCCGTCGCCGTCAATATCCGCCGCCGCGATGCAGACGTGATCCTTTTCAGTCAATTTTTCCGCGATGATGTGTTTCTCCCAAGTTGGATTCTGGTACCAGGCCACCACATCCTTGTCCACCAGCACGATGTCCGGTTTTCTATCGCCATTGATGTCCGCGACGGTGACGCCGTAGCCGATGCCCACTTTTGTGTCCACGTCCACCGCGCGAAAAACGGGAACCGGCGGCTCGGCGGCGGATACTGCGAAAGTGAGAACGGCGATTGATACGAATAGAGCAGGGTGGAGAATCTTCATAGGCGCGGTTGGATGAGCTTGTTGGTAGCAAGCCACCGCGCTGCTAGAAAGCCAAAAAACGACCGCAACCCCCAGGCCGCTATTTCAGAGCCGCGTAAACACGGTGCACATCATCGTGGTCGTCCAGCGTTTGCAGGAACGCCACCACCTCCGCGTGGTGCGCCTCGGAAAGCTCGGTGAAATTCTTGGCCTGGTAACGCATCTCGGCGGCCGTGACTTTCCAACCCGCCTTCGAGAGAAATTTGGAGACCGCGTCGAGGTCCTTCAACTCAGTGAAGAAGCGCCCGCCCACCGCCCATTCCGCGCCTTCCTCGTGCTCCAGCGGCTCGACATTTTGCGCGCCCGCCTCGATACCCGCCGTCTCGAGATCCTGGCTCTTGTCGGTGTGGGTTGCCTCCACCACGCCCAAATGATCAAAAAAGAAACCGACGCTCCCTGGCGCGCCAAGCGATCCGGTGCGGAACAAGTGACGGATTTCCGGCGCGGTGCGATTTCGATTGTCCGTGAGACACTCGACGATGATCGGGACCTTGTGCGGCGCGAACCCCTCGTAAGTCACCAACTCATAGACGACCTTGTCCTCGGTCTGCCCCGAGCCTTTTTTGATCGCGCGATCAATGGTGTCGCGCGGCACGGAGGCCTTGCGGGCGGCCTCGACCGCCGCCGCGAGACGCGCGTTCATGTCCGGCTCCGGCCCGCCCAGCTTGGCGGCGACCAGGATTTCCCGCACCAGTTTGCCGATCACTTGGCCGCGTTTGGTGGCATTGGCAACGCGACCGGCTTGTTTCCATTGAGCGCCCATGCGGCTGGTTTAGCGGCTGCGCGCGCAAAGATCAATCTTTTGGCGCTGGCATCAGCAAACTGTGGCGGGGCAACGGCTTGAATTGGGAACGTGCCCCGGTCATGGCTGCCGCCAAGTGAGGGCGGCGTTGTGGCTGGTCTCCTTGTAGGCCACGCCCAAATGAAATCCCGGCAAGGTTTCCCGATGATGGGCGACGGTCAGTAAATATTGGCCCGATTGCTCGGTCTTGAAGTGGAGAAAGCCGTCGTTGTCGGCGACCAGTGGCTGCTCCTTTTCGTCAGGCGAGCGCAACGTGGCCTTGATGCCGCCCAGCGGCTGCCCACGGAAATAAACCCGCGCCTCGCCCGGTTTGCCGGTCGGCACGATATCCAACGTTAGCAAGGGATTCGCGCTTTTGTCCGCCGCCGCTTGCCAGCGCGCGTAGAAATAGGGCTTTCGCGCGGCGCGCACCGTGAAGCTGGTTTCAGCGCAAGCAGTGGCGTCCGGGGACGCGTTCACCAGCAGGAAATGATCGCTCTTCTTTGGCGCCTCGACCGTCGAGGGCGTGTTGGTGGCCATAGTGAAAACAATGGGAGTGGACAAGCTGTCCAAATAGCCGGGTGACTTTTCGAGTTTGCCATCCGGTTCCGCAAAACGAACCACCAATTGGCCCTGGCCGTTGGGCTCGATCCACACGGAATGGGCATGCAGTGAAATCGCGCCCACGGCCAATCCGAGTACTGCCAGGATGAATTGTCGAAACAGAACCGAGGAGCGGAGAAATTCATTGTTCATAAGATTTTGAATCAGGTGATAGGGTGTTGACCGTTCAACCGGTTAACGATCGACCGGAACGGAAGTTGGCTCGAATACCTCCAAACTGGGAGTCTTGTCTTCCCCATCCTCGCCGCCCAACGCGATGACTTTCTCGGCCCCGGCGGTGACCAACCGGTGCGCCATGCGGGGATGCTCCAGTCGTCCGACAACCTCCCACGTTTGGCCATCGGTGGACAACCGGAGCAAGTCGCCTTGAAAGGCGTTGGCATAAACCCGTCCCCCTTGGGTCACCGCAGCGCAACTGAACCCCTTGTGCTTGCCGTTCGGAAGGGCCGGGCCTTTGGACCACTCGCCGCTCACCGTGTCATAGATGTCCACCGCGAGCGTCGGCTCGTTGTCACTGTCCATGCCGCCGATGCAATACAACTTGTTGTCGAGCGCCGCGACAGCCAGGGCACGTCGCCGGAACGGCTGCGGGAACTTCCTCCAAGTGGCGCCTCGGGCGGCGAGGTCGAGCACCAAGCCGTGATCCGGCCAGACCGGTTTGTTCGTGCCGCCGCCCAATTGCCAGCCGCCCGCCAGATAAAACTTGTTGCCGATCACCGCCGCGTCATGGCTGGAGCGAGGGGCCGGGAGGGAGGGAATGTCTTCCCAGCGGCTCTTGCGAATGTTGTAACGCTGGGCCAGGGAGATGGAATAGAGGTTTTGCTTTTCGCCGGTGTGATTATGCGCGGCCATGCCGCCGGTGCGATAGACATACCCCTTGTGCGCGACGAGGGGCTGCCCTTGACCGGGCTGGGCGTCGGGCAGTTTTTCCCAGGCGTCATGCTTGCCGAGTTTCAAGCGATGAAACTCGCCGCTCACCATCTCCGCCGTGTAAACATGGCGCTCCCCCTTGTGCCCGCCAAAGACATAGAGATAGCCGTCACTGGTGACCGCGCCGAAGCTGGTCACGGTATTCGGCAGGGGCGGATAGGTTTGAGCGGTCGCTAAAAGGCAAGCTTTGGCAACGACGGCCCACACCGTCATCAGGCGAAAAGTTCTCAACATAAGAAAGAGAGGCTAGTTCAAATGGACTCCATCGGCTTGCGGTGAATTGCGGAAGATTGGCGGTTGCTTGCGGGACTCGACGGCGATCCGGGCCAGTTATTTGCCCAAAACCCAATCCGGCCGGTCCGCCAGATTGCACCAGTGCCGCATGTCCTGGGATTGGATTAAATTAAACACCCCGACATGACCGTCCATTAAAGCAGACACCGTGCGTCCGTTGAATCGCGGGGCGACGAAACCCCAAAGATTGGGCTCAATGCCCTGCGAAAAACTGGCGGCCCATTGGCGGGATCGCAGGTAAGGCGGGGTAACTTGATAGTAGCCTTGGGCATTGCTTCCACTCGCCGCCGAGCGGGCGGAGGTAAACATCTGCAACAGGCTGGGATGCCGTGCATCGGTCATTTTCGTGACGACCGTGCCTGCGCCGAACGTGGCATTTGCCGCCGCCGCGGGAAACTCTGTGTCGTTCCCGCCGATAAAGTAGGAGTTGATTCCCATTGAGGGGAAGACGCTCACCGCATAAACGTAGTTCGCGTGGCTTTGGGCGCGGAGTTGGGCGAGCTTGATGCGATTCTCGCCGGAATAAATCAGATCCATGGAACCGGCGAGGTAGGGGACCAGGCGCCATGGATAGCGGGCGTTCTCGGGAAAGAACAACGGCTGGCCTTGGTCATCCACGGTCGTCGCGTCTGGCACATACCCTGGAAACACCGCGCCTTCATGGTCATCCGCAAACATCTGAACGGCCAGCATGAGCTGATGCCCGGCGGACATCTCCTCGATCATGCGCGCTTTGTTCTTCGCCTTCGCCAGGCAGGGAAGGAGCATGCCGGCCAGAATCGCGATGATTGCGATCACCACCAAACGCTCGACGAGGGTGACCCCCCGTCGCGCCGGAGCTGTTGGAAAACCAAGCCTCATTGTGCGCCGACGCGATAGAAGCGTTGAGCATTGGCCGAGTTTGTGTCACGCCACACGGCATAGACAGGCGAGGGGTAGGTCGCGCCCGGCGTGGTTTTTGCCAGCCAGGCAGAGGAATAGGTCAACGCCGGATTGGTGACGGTCTGCCAGTGAGTTAGGTCGTCCGACCATTGGATGGAATATTGACGGCTCGGGGCGAATCCAAAATGAATCTCCGCGTCGTCACTCGAATGCGCTACCGACAAGAGTCGGAAATTTCCTGCGGCACTCGCGGGATCGGTCCCCGCGAGATACTTGGCAAGGTTGCTCACGCCATCACTGGCGAAAGTGTTTGTCGCCGAGTTGGCGAGCGACCCGAAGTAGAAGTTTTCCCAATCGTCCGGCAAACCATCCTTGTCGCCGTCCACCGTGGTGCGAACAATCGCGCCGTCCAAATCGAGGGATGGGTATTGGTCCGGCGTGGCGATTGGGCTGAAAATGGTGTAGAAATTCGGATAGTTGGGCGCGCCAGAAAAACTTCCGCCTAAGAGTGTGCTGGCCACAAAATTCAGGTTTCCCTGATCCAGCCCTTGCTGCACGTAGCTATAGATAAGCGGATCGTTCAAATTGAGATCAAACGTGAGCTTGCTGCCCGCGGGCATCGGCTGGCCGGGCGCAACGGCGGCGCTTTGGCCGACGGCGAACGGCGCGACCTCGAACGCTGTCGCAATCTCGTTGGTGCCGTCGTCCGCGACATTGTTCGAGACATCCACCAGCGTGCCGTTGGTGTCAAAACCCGCGGCATAGGCGGTGCGGTTTGTGTAGTAACCGCCGTTGGTGTCCACCAAAAACCGGGAGGCCTGTTGGAACGTGGTCGCCGTGAAACCGCCGCGATAGCCGGCGCCGAACAATTCCACCGGGCTGCCACTGGTCGTGGACGGCAAATAACGAGGGTCGTTGGTCGGGAAGTAAGTGCGGTAATCGCGCAACTGGCCAGTGTAAGTGTATTGGTTGTCCGAAGCGATGGTGAGCGTCACCCGCGCGCGGCGAATCAGATAGTTACGCGCGCCCAAGCCGGAGGGGATTTGATTGCTGGTGTTCCAGCCCACCAAATACTGGGCATCCCGGGTGTCGAAGTCAGGCAGCGAGCCGAACGCCGCAAATGTGCTGGCAGCGGGCCGCGTCGCCGGGTTTGCGTTAAATGCGTACATCCAGCGCGCCAGGGTGGCGGGACGGGACTGGAGCGCGAACGGCTGGCTGGCAAACGCGGGGGCGAAGGCCGCCGCCGTGTCGAGCGTCATGGAATCAAAACTGAGGCTCGGTCCCCCGGCATGGAACGTGACCGTGTAATTGGTCACGCCCAGCCCGGACAGGTCCCATTGCCAAAGGGAGGAAACGCTGGAGCCTTGACCAGCGGCACGATCCAGTTCGATGCGGAACAACGGGGCCACCGTGTGCGAACCGGCGTCATTTGCGTAATTGAGAGAGATCGAACCGTAATCCGTCTCGCTGCCGACCGTCCGGATTTGCAGAACCACTGTGCCAGCTGCGTAAGAGGTGCTGTCGGAGAGCGAGAAGGCGCTGGTGCCGAGGTTATAAATATTGCCGCTGCCGGTGAGAAACGCGGCGGCGTCCGTTTGGGTCAGCGCCGCTCTGGTGGTGGCGCCGGCCTGGTCGGCCTTGTTGCCCGGCGCCCCGCTCGCCACGGTGAATATCTCCCAATAGCCAGTTTGGCTGTTCGTCGCGCCGCGGAACGTTGGAACCACAAAACCATTGGTCGCAGCCGCCAAACGGGCCGAAGTGGCGGGCAAAAACAAGAGCAGGACGAGCTGGGCGAGCGGGATTCGATTCATTTTCATAGCAGGAACTCGGTGACCACGACCGATCTGGTCGCAATCGCGTGTTCAAGCTAGAGAAGAATCCTCGTGGCGCGCCTCCGGCCACTTGCGGAATGTTGCGCCGAAATTGCAAAAGCTGTCGGCAGATTGACAAAACTGTCGATGGCTTGCGAAAGCGGTGAACCAGGAAAAAATAAACCGCCAGCCGGCTCTTGCGAACCGGCTGGCGGAGCTCGAGTAAATCAGCCCGGCCTGGGACAGGAGGGGATGTTACATCTTGCTAAATCACTGGGCGTTCTGGCGACGGCGTCCCCCGCCTTGGCCCCGGCGGAGCTTCTCGTACTTCTCGAATTGCTCCGAGGTCAGGATGGCCTTGATCTTCGTGTCGCTCGCCTCCCGGAGCTCGCGCATTTTTTTGCGACGATCCTCCTGCGCCAGGCTGGTGTCCTTCCGCATCTCGGCCATCGCCTTGCGTTGCTCCTCAAAGATGGGCTTGAGTTTGCCGGCTTGGTCGTCGTTCAGCTTCAACTCCTCGGTGAGCCGCTTCATTTGCTCTTCCGGGGTGCGTTGACGGCGCTGGCCACCGCCCGCGCCGCTGCCGGTGTCGGACTGCGCCGGCTTGTCGGCGGGCTTGTCCGCCGGTTTGGTGTCTTGAGCCGTGCCAAATCCCGCCAGTCCACAAGAGAGGGCCAGCGCCAGAATTACTAACAATTTGCGTCGTGTCATAAAGTCGATCTAATCGTTAAACCGCGTTTCGACCATCGTGGTCGTCCGTTTGACGCCCCGGGTCAGGTGTCAATTTGCCAGACGTATCCGGCGGAATTTGGTTACAACCGGTTGCTTGATTCCGCGCACTGCCTTCATTTCCACGGTCAAACGCCGGGTCAAAAGGCTTTCCCGGGCCGGAAATGAAACTCCCGCTCGTAACGCCGTTTCAGTTCCGCCGGGTCGTTCGGCAGCAGGTAAATCCGCCCGTGCAGGCGCTTCGTTTCCCCGGGCTTCAAACCGCCCACATGCGGGTCGGCATGGATGCACACGATTACCCCTTGAAAGAGGTGTTGCGTGCGGTTCCACGCCGTGGCCAGCAGCCACCGGTCGTCCGCCGAGAAGCAGCCCATCAATCCATTGAACGGTGCAACCGGGCTAATGGGTCGCGGATTTACGTCATTATGGTCAATTCCCGGTGGTACATAGACCTGCCCGCCGTGATACCGCGCCTCCTCATTGCGCGGGAGTTGGTCCAGCATTTTCAAACCGTCCGCGGTGTAGATGAAACAACGCGAAGGATAATCCTTCTGGCCGCGCCCGGTGAATTTGTCCACGCGAATGCACGGTTCGAACCATTCCAAGTCCGCCGGCTCTTTTCCCCGGTTGCGCAGTGTGACGGTGCATTCCATGCCATCCGGGCGGGCGCGCAAGTCTTGCGTCACTTCGACGGACGGCTCCACTTTGGTGAGCAATTGCAACCGCCGGCCATCCTTGCTGGCGGAGACCAGTTCGGTGCGGTGCGGAATGGTGGTTCGCTCCCACTCGCGATCCGTCGAGCCGCGCCGGCAAAACGCCTCCCACCACAAAATATCCACCGCGCCGCCGGGAATGTCCGGTCCCGTGATGTGGAGCATATTTTTGTCCCACGAGAGGCGCGGCGTCCCGGCAGCGGATAGATCGGGCGAGGCAACAAGCCAGAGGAGGGTTGCAACCAAGAGTGCCATTTTTCGTTTCATAAATTTTGGCAAATTTTCTTTGTTTGGCACTATTTGAAGGCGGCTCGTCGGAGCCTTTTTGCGAGTCGTCACCCGCCATGAGTTCATTCGTCCTGCCTTCCCACCATCGAGAGATTCCCCTTCGCGTCAAAACTCATCCCGGCCGCCGGGCGGATCACCTCCAGGTCCTCGCGGATTGCCAGCTCGTTCTGGTAGGCCGTCGATACAGCCACCGTCTCCAGCTCGAGCGTGTTTCGAACATGAATGACCCGCGCTTGGGAAAGGTCGGGTAAACCGAGCGTTCCCAACATACGCTCAATGGCCTCGCGGTCAGTGTCGAAATGGATCGGAATCTTCGCGCTGTTCAAGGTCATCGAGGTCATCGCGTTGATGTATGTCGCCTGCTTGTCCATCGCGGCAAGGAGCCGGGTGGTCGTCGCGTCCGCGAAACCGATGCCGATGACATTCCCGTGCGTTTCGGGCGTCGGCTCGCGCACGAAGACGCGGCGGATCATGGGAGAGGGACGGTTGTCCGGCCCGAGCGAGGTGGAGTAACCATGCACCCAGCGCCCGGTGATATTCGGGTCCAAACCCGCGCCGCTGATGTTCTTGCCAATCTCGTCCACGATCAGCAAATCCACATCGGCAAACGGCAGCTTTGGCATCAAGCGTCGCGCCTCGCGAAACAATTCCTCCTCGCGCCGCTCGAAGTCCGGCGGCGCCACCACCTCCAGGCGCGCCAGCTCATGCCGCGACCCCTCCACGATTGCCACGCCGCCAAGAACCGGCGCCTCGCGCAACAACAACCGCGCGATGGCCCGCAACATCTGCTCGAAAC
>CAZMLP010000204.1:0-5603 GCA_964566745.1 uncultured Verrucomicrobiota bacterium
CCCCATGTCGTCATAGGTGTAGCTGACCGTGCGTCCGAGTTGATCCACGACATGGTCCTTTTTGCCATCCGCGTTGTAAAAGGTCTGCGTGGTGCTGCCGTCGGCATAGGTCGTCCCGGTGACCCGGCCCAAGTTGTCGTAAGTGAACCGCGTCACCAATTCCTCGTCATCCGGGCCAAGCTTGGCCTTGGCCTGCCCGGAACCCTTTCCTTTGCTGGCGCTGTGCAGGCTCTGCGGGGCAATCGCGCCGCCATGACGGACCTCCGTGCGGGTTAGCAGGTTGCCATTGGCATCGACGGTATATGTCTTGGATTCGCCCAGACCATTGACCTCGTTGGTGAGGAAGCCACCGGCGTCATAATAGAAGCTGGTCACGAAGCCACCCGGATCGCTCATTGTGCTGACCCGGCCCATCTCGTTGTAGGTGAAGGTCGTGATCTTTCCCTTCGGATCGCGATAAGAGACCAAGTTGCCCAAGGCGTCGTAACTCTTGGTGGTGATGTTGCCCGCGGGGTCGGTGTGCGTGAGAACTTGGCGCCGGTCGTTATAGGAGTAATGCGTGACGTTCCCCAAGGCGTCCGTGACCTGAACCCGGTTCTGGTTCGCGTCATAGACAAACTGCGAGCCGCAGGAGCAACCGGTGTCGCTCTGGAATGTTAAGTTGTCGTTCGCGTCGTAGGTGTAAGTGGTGAGAAATCCGAGCGCATCAATGCGAGTGATGATATTGCCACGGTCGTCGTACTCGTTGATAGTCTGGTGGCCGAGGCGATCCGTGACGATTTCGCGATGATCCGAAATCTGGTGAGTGAAGACGGTTTCCTTGCCGAAGGCGTCGGTGGTTTTCACCAAGCGGCCGCTGTCATCAAAATCATTGCGCGCGGGCATGACCCCCTTGGCGTTGACGATCGTCAAAAGATTGTGAGTGCCATCGTAGGTGAAGCGGTTGGTGTTGTTCTCGCGATCCACAAAGCCAGTCAAGTCGCCGGCAGCATTGATGTCATAGGACATCGTGTGGCCCAGCGGGTCGGTGATTCCCGCGATACGTCCCTGGGCGTCGCGCTGGAACGTGATGCTCTTGCCGCTCGAGTGAATGATGCCGTTGGTGGAGATCGTGAGCGTGTTGCCGTTCGGGTCGGTCATGCTTTTCAGGCCCTCTTTCTCGTCGATAATGTAGTTATAACCCTCGGCCGTGGTGAACTCGAATAGGGTGGGATTAAAGAGAAGTTGCTCGGACGGCACGCTGGGATCCAGCAGGGCGTTGAAGTCGTACATGTCGATCAACCCGGGATAGTCCCCGATGGCCACGAGATCGTTTCCGTTCGCCGGGGCCAGCGTGCCGAGTGTTCCTGGCTCCGCCACAAAGTTCATGCGCGGGTAAATCAACACGAATCCGAACTGGCACGCTGGGGTTGCCTCGGCATGGAATTTATACACCTTGCCGTTGGGGAAGGTGATGGTGACTAACCGTTGATGAACCGGGTCCACGCAAAACGTCGGCAACAACCCGCCCGTGGAGGTCTCTTGCCAGGCCCGGCCCAAGTTACGGTTCTTTTGCAGCCGGATGTTGGCGAGGTCCAATTTCCAACCGACGCCGAAATCGCCCGCGGTCTTGTCACGGCTATCATAGGTGCGGGTCAGCAACATCGGTATGCCCGCGACGGGAATGTTGAGATCGTTGAAAGAGAGCGTGAAATTTCCCACCTTCATGTTGCCCTCGACCGTAACGGGAACCACCGGGGTGATCACGGTGCGGTTGACCTGGTCATTGACCACGAGCCGGATTTCGTAAATGCCGTTCAACAACACCGTCGGATCGAGGGCGCCAAGAACGCCGTTGGTCACAGAGTTTGTGCCGCTATGGAAAGTGATCCAGTTCGTGCCGTTGTCATCGACCCGCAAGCGGTATTGCAGTTGATAATTCAGCAATACGTCGCTGCTGGCGGTGCCGGTCACATTGACGGGCTTCGTCACCAAGGTGTCTTCCGCCGGAGCGGTGATTTCCGCGAGGGGCGCGGCAGGCGGGGGGACTCCGGCGGCGTTGACGACGATGGTGACGTCGTCGGTGCTGGTGAACGCGGTGTCGCTGGCGCTCAGGCGCAACACATACGTGCCGGCCTGGCTGAATTGGGCGTATTGAACGCCGTCAATCACGGGCAGGCTCACGGAGGCGGGGCCGCTCACCTGGCTCCACCAAACGGAGAGGGTGCCGGAGGGCAAACCGTCGTCGCTAAAGGTGCGGGTGAGGATGGCCGAGGCCGGGAGGGTAATAATCTGGTCCGCGCCAGCGTTGACGACTGGCGGCTGATTGGTGGCCGGGTTGACCGTGACGGCCATGGTGTCGCTCGCGACATTCGAGCCATCGGTGGCGGTGAGCGTGAGGAGATAGCGACCGGGCGCGCCGAACGTGGCGGTGGTGTTCGTGGCGGCGGGGTTGCCAACACTCACCGTTCCCGGTCCGTCCAGCTTGGTCCACAAATAGGTGGTGGAGGCGGTGGCCCCGGTGGCGAAGCCGGCCAGGGTGGCGGTGGAGGGCAGCGTGATGGTCTGGTCCGCGCCGGCACTCACTGCCAGATTCACAGCTGCGGCGAGAGTAATGGTGACTTCGTCATAGCCACTGAGCTGACCGTCATTAACCGCGAGGCCGAGCACATACGTTCCCGATTGCGAGAAGGTGGCGGTGGTGGCAGGCGACGCGAGGTTGTCAAAAATGACCGTTCCCGGCCCGCTGATTTTGGTCCAAACGGATCGCAGGGTGCTTCCGGAGGGCTGGCCGTCGTCCGCGACGATCCCGTTCAGGCTGGTGGTCAGGCTGGAGATCGACAGGTCCGCGCCAGCGTTGGCGCTTGGGGCTTGGTTGGACGGCGTGGCGACGGTGATGGTGACCGTGTCGCTGCTGAACAAATCAAAGTCGCTCCCCGTAAGGCGCAACACATAAGTGCCGGTCTGAATGAATTGGGCGGTGGTGACCGCGTTCGTTGGGCTGCCAAAAGCCACCGGGCCGGGGCCACTGACGAGTGTCCAATAGGCGCCCACGCCGAGGCCGGGCACGCCGTCGTCGGTCACCGAGCCGTTCAAGGTGGTGGTCAGGGTTGGGAAGGCCAAGGTCTGGTCCGTCCCGGCATCCACCACTGGCGCAGTGTTCGGGCCGGGCGGTGGAGTGGCGCTGCCGGCCAGGACCGTGATGGTGGCAGTGTCGCTCACGCAGGAGCCGAAGTCGCAGACAAACAGCCGCACAACATAAGTGCCGGGAGCGCTGAAGGTCGCGGCAGTCAGGCGGTTATTGGGCTGGCTGAAGGTGACCGAGCCGGGGCCGCTGATGACATCCCAGGAACCGCTGGGCGTGCTGGCGGGGTTCTGGTCGTCGATGATGCGTCCGGCGAGGATTGCCCGCTCCGGCAAGGTGATAGTTTGATCGGGACCGGCGTCCGCCTGCGCTTTCTGGTCTCCCGGGGAATCAATGGAGACCACCACGCTGTCGCTGCCTGAGAGTTGAGAATCATGCGCCGTGAGCCGGATTGAATACGTTCCGGGGGCAGTAAACTGGACGGTGGTGTTCGTGCCGGTCGCGGTGTTGAACAGGGCAAGTCCTGGCCCCGTGAGCTTGGTCCACGAGGGAGTGATGACGCTGCCGGAGGGAAGGCCATCGTCAGAGATAGAGCCGTTGATGGAGATCGAATTGTTGGTGGTGGAGAGGAAGCCTGGCACATCGACCACCGGCGCGCTGTTCGCGGGCGGCGTGGTCACCACCACCGTGACCTCATCGCGGGAGCCAACCTGCGAGTCATTTACCACCAAGGCCAGCACGTACGTGCCAGTGACCGAAAAGCGCGCGGTGGTGTTGGTCGCACGGGCGTCGGCCAAGGTGACGCCGCCCGGCCCGTTGATTTTCACCCAACGGTAAGTGAGCGTGGCGCCGGCCGGAACACCATCATCCGCGACGAAGCCGTTCAGCGTCACCGCCTGGTTCAGGTTGATCGATTGGTCGGCGCCCGCGTTCGGCACCGGGGCGTCGTTCCCAATGACGTTCACCGTCATTTCATCGTAGGCGGTCAAAGCTGTGTCACTCGCAGTCAGCCGGAGCGTGTAAGAACCAATGGCGCTGAAGGCCGCCGTGGTGACCAAATTTGTGCTGCTGGCACCGCCATTCGTTCCGAACGATGTCGCGCCCGGTCCGCTGACCTGGCTCCAAGTGGCAGTCACCGGCGCGGCGGCGGGCAAACCATCATCGTGCACCACCCCATTCAAGCTGGCCACGGCGGGGCGCGGCTCAAAGACCGCAAACAGCCCCTTGCCCTGAAACGATTCCAGAACCTCGGCGCGGGGATCGGTGGCAATCAATTTGAACGTCGAGTCTCCGTTGGCCGAGAACAGCGCCGGAACGCCGGAGAACAGTTCATGTGTGGAGGAAATGGAGATTGTCCCGACAATGCCATTCAAGGTGGTTTCGTACTCCAGTCCAAACATCGAAAGAAAGCTGTTCCATTGTCCGGCCTCGGTGTTCGCGTCATTGCTCGACGTTCCGGCAGCGATGTAAACGCTGCCTCCCGCGTTCACGTAATCCACCAGCACCGAGTTGGTCGCCGGAGTGCCCGCGAGAAAAATGGCGTCATATTGCAAAAGGTTCGTGAGGGTGAAACTCGCGCCGGTGTTGACGGTCCAAGCGTGTCCCGCCGCTTGCAACACGCTGGCCAGAGTGGAGCCGGTGAGGGAGAAATTGCCGGAATAGGCGAGGAAGTTGCCTGGCCGGCCGCGCGTAAACCAGTTCGCCAAATTGCGCGCGAAGTTGGTCGTGCCAGCCGCGCTGGAAAAACCGGTGTCGCTCAAAATCCACTCGTCGTGGCTGGCGAAGATCCGGCCCGGGCGTGGACGGCCATTGATGGTTCCCAACTGGGACGTGGGCACGATCACGGACAAGTCCGGCCCCGCGTTGACAAAGGGCGGCAGGTTCGCGGTGTACACCGTGACACTCACCTCGTCCGTCACGGTGTATTGCCCGTCGGTCACTGTCAGTCGCAGCAAGTAAACGCCGTCCTGGCCGAATGTGGCAAAGGTGTTCGTTACCGAGGCGTCGCCAAAGATCACTGTTCCCGGCCCGCTTACCGCGCTCCAAGTCGCGGCCAACACATTCCCTGCGGGCAGGCCGTCATCCGACACCGCGCCCCTCAAAATGGAGCGGTTGGTGTAAGCCACGGTTTGGTCAACCCCTGCATTCACCAGCGGCGGCCGATTCACCGGTTCAGGCACGATCGTCACAGCCACGTCGTCGCTGCGCGTGAACTCCGAGTCATTTGCGGTCAGGCGCAGGACGTAAACGCCCAGCGCGTCGAAAGTCGCGGTGGTCACAGCCACCATTGCGTTGCTGAAGGTCACACTGCCCGGTCCGCTCACTTTGCTCCAGGCGACCGAGAATGAGCCGACCGCGGGCAAACCATCATCCCCGGCCGCGCCGGACAACAGCAGGGGACTGGTAATTGCATTCGTGACGTCGCGACCGGCGGCCACGATAGGCGCCTGATTCGTGCGAACCACGTTAACTGTCAACTCGTCACTGGAATCGGCGAGTGAATCGGTGGCCGTCAGGCGAAGCACATAAGTGCCGGAAG
>CAZMLP010000205.1:0-1857 GCA_964566745.1 uncultured Verrucomicrobiota bacterium
TGCCAGGCAAGTTGTCCTGAACTCATCGTCGCTGGGCAAGCTGGCGATCGCTCCCGACCAAATCACCAAGCGGGAAAACGTCCCGCCCACGCTGGCCTCGCCCCCGCCAGTGCCCAAACCACCGGAGCCGAAACCGGAGCCCAAGCCGGTGGCCAAAGCCGTGGTGGCGCCGCCGCCCCCCAAACCGAAACCCAAGCGCTGGTCCTTCGAGGCGCAGGTCGGCGCGAACCTCCAATACAACCAGCAGGACGTCGAGGTGTTCTATGGCCATGTTCTCGCCAAATATGACCACACTCCGTTTCGCGCGCTTGCGGAGTACCATGCGAACCGGGGCACGCTCAACGGGGTGGTCTCGGCGAACAACATGGACGGCCTTGTCCGTCTCGAATACGACCTGTCCAAGAAGGTCTTCCTCTTCAACGCCACCACCGCGGCTTACGACGAGATCCGCAAACTTGATCTGCAATACGACGAGAGCATTGGTGTCGGTTACAAATGGCTCACCCGCACAAATATGACGCTCAGCTCCGATGTGGGCGCCAACTATCAGAAGCAATTTTTTAGTGACGACGCAGAGCAGGAGTTCTATTCGGCCCGGCTCGGCGAGACATTTTCGTGGAAGATCACCAAACGCGTCTCGTTCGACAACCGGGCGGAAATCCTGCTGCGCGACGTTGACATCAACAATTACCAGTTCCGCGTCGAGGGCACGCTCTCCTATTTGTTCTCGGATCACCTGACTTTCAACATCGGGGTGATCGACTTGTATGACACCCGGCCGGCGGCCGGCATCACACCGAACGACCTGCAAATTCGCACCTCGGTGGGCGTGAAATTCTAAACTGCCCGCTTTGTCTTGCTCACGAGGCGGATGCCGGTGATCCGCATGGTTTTGTCCGCCGCCTTGCACATGTCGTAGATTGTCAACGCCGCCACTGACACGGCCGTGAGCGCCTCCATTTCCACTCCCGTGGGCGCGACGATCCGCGCTGAGGCGGTGATCAAAACGCGATCCTCCGAGGCGGGAATCTCGAAATTCACCTCGCAATGTGTGATGGGCAGCGGATGGCAGAGCGGGATCAACTCGCCAGTCTTTTTCGCCGCCATGATCCCCGCGAGCCGCGCGGTTGCGAGCACGTTGCCCTTCGCCACCTGGTCCGTCCGGATCAAGCGCGCGGTCTCGGGTTGCAAGTGAATCTCCCCGGCGGCCACCGCCTCGCGCGCGAGCGGCGGTTTCGCGGAAACGTCCACCATGCTCGCCTCGCCCCGCCGGTCAATGTGAGTCAGTTTTTTCATGCGGCCCGTCAACGCGTTCCCGCCGCCCGCGCCAGCACATCCGCCTGCCATGCTCGCGCGGCCGCGCGCACCTGCTCCCCGCACGCCGCGCGCGGCTTGGCGAACTTGGGCGTGAACCACGGGAACATCCCGATCAAATCATGCGTCACGAGGATTTGCCCGTCGCAATCCAGTCCGGAGCCAATGCCGATCGTCGGAATCGGAATCCGCGCGGTGATTTCCTTCGCCACGGCAGGCGTCACCAGTTCGAGCACAATGGCCGTCGCCCCCGCTTCCGCCAGCGCCTCGGCGTCCGCGATCAATGCCGCCCGCTCGGCCTCGACCTTGCCTTTCACCCGGTAACGCCCTTCCTCGTGAATGTGTTGCGGCAGCATGCCAAGGTGGCCACTGAACGGGATGCCGGCCGCGAGAATCGCCCGCGCCTGGCCAATAATCTCGCGCCCGCCCTCCGCCTTTACTGCCTCGGCCCCCGCCTCCACCAACCGCTTCGCGTTGGCCAAAGCGTCGCTGATCGTGTCATAAGCCCGGCAAGGCAAATCAGCGGCAATCAGGGCGTTGGGC
>CAZMLP010000206.1:0-1886 GCA_964566745.1 uncultured Verrucomicrobiota bacterium
CCTCGAGGTGAACGAGGGCTACGAGCGCCTGTTCGGGTATCCGCGGGCTGAGGTGATCGGGCGCACGACTTTGGAATTGGGGGTGTGGCGTGATTCGGGGGAGCGCGCGCGGCTGATCCGGGAGTTGCAAACCCAGGGCAAGGTGCGGGATTTCGAGGCGCGGGGCCGGAACCGGCAGGACAAGGAGATCATCGCCCGGGTGAACGTCGAGGTGATGGAACTCGACGGACGGCCGTGCCTGCTCACCGTGGTGCATGACATCACCGCCTTGCGCGCCGCCGAGGCGGCCCTGCGGGAAAGCGAGTGCCGTCTTCGGGAGATATTTGACAACACCACGGACGCGGTCTTTTTGCTGAAAGTCACGCCGGACGAGAAGTTCATCTACGAGTCGTTTAATCCCGCGAGCGAGCGCGCCAGCGGACTGGCGAGCGGAGTCGTGAACGGGCGCGGCCCGGACGAGGTGCTGCCTCCCGAGGCGGCGGCCCGAATGAACGCCAACTACCGGCGCTGCTTGCGCGCCGGCGCCCCGGTCAACTACGAGGAGACAGTGGAGTTTCCCGCCGGGCACCGCGCGTTCGACACCTT
This sequence comes from uncultured Verrucomicrobiota bacterium, assembly GCA_964566745.1. Classification (GTDB taxonomy): domain Bacteria; phylum Verrucomicrobiota; class Verrucomicrobiia; order Limisphaerales; family CAZMLP01; genus CAZMLP01. The sequence continues at coordinate 586 of CAZMLP010000206.1, forward strand.
TCTGGTTCCCATCCGCGACGCCACCGGGCGAATCTATCGCATCGCCGGTTTCGCGCGCGACGTGACGGGGCACCGCCAGGCCGAGCGCTCCCTCCGGGAGAGCGAGGCGCGGTTGCAGGCCGTCCTGAACAACTTCCCGTCCGATTTTTGGTCCATGGACGCCGAGGGTTGGTACCAGTTCCAAAACCCGATTTCCATTCGCCTGTGGGGCAGCCTCCTGGGCCGGCGCTTCCAGGACCTCGATCTGCCGCCCGAGGTGCGCGCCCATTTCGCGGAGAACAACCGTCGCGCCCTCGCCGGGGAGGTGGTGCGCGGCGAGCTGCGCATCATGGCGGAGGGCAAGGAGCGGATCTTTACCGAAATCATCGCTCCCGTGATGGTGGATGGCTGCGTGCGCGGCATTCTCGGCACGAACATTGACATCACCGAGCAGGTGGGCATGGCCACCGCGCTGCGCGAAACCGAGCAAATCCTCGCCAAGGCCTTCCGCGCCAGTCCGGACGGCATCACCATCAGCGAGCTGGAGACCGGCCGCTTTATTGATGTGAATGATGGCTATTGCCGCATGACTGGTTACGAGCGCGCGGAGCTGGTTGGCCGCACGGCGGTGGAGACCAGCCGCTGGGAGAGCGCGGCGGAGCGGCGGGAGTTCGTGCGGCTGCTGAGGAAAAAACAGTCCGTTCGCGGCTTTGAGATCAACCATCGCAACCGCGCGGGCGACCCGATGGTGATCCTTCTGGACGCGGAACTGATCGAGTTGGGCGGCAAGCCGTGCATCGTGGCGGTGGTTCACGACATCACAGCCCGCAAGCGCGCCGAGGAGGCGTTGCGGGCCAGCGAGCGCCGCTTTCGCGGTTATTTTCAAGTGGCCACGGTGGGTTGCGCCATCACCTCGCTGGACAAGCGCATCCACGAGGTAAACGACCAGTATTGCGCCATCCTCGGCTACACCCGCGAGGAGTTGGCGCGCACAACCTGGGAGGATCTCACGCACCCGGACGACCGTTCCCTGAACGCCCTTCACTTTCAACGGGCGCTGGCGGGGGAGATTGACGCTTACACGCTCGACAAACGGTTCATCCGCAAGGACGGCCGGGTCATCTACGCCACCATCTCCATCCGGTGCGTCCGATTGCCGGACGGCTCGCCGGACTATTTCATCGGCGTTCTGGTGGACATGACGGAGCGGCAGGAGGCGATCCTGCGCGAGCAAAGGTCCCGCGAGGAGTACACCCGGCGCTTGATCACCTCCCAGGAGGCGGAGCGCTCGCGCATTGCCGGCGAGTTGCATGACAGCCTTG
>CAZMLP010000207.1:0-4175 GCA_964566745.1 uncultured Verrucomicrobiota bacterium
AGCTTGATCAAGGCGTCCAGCAACGCCTAGGGACGGGGCGGGCACCCTGCGATATAGACATCAACCGGCACGATATTGTCCACGCCCTGGAGCACCGCGTAACTGCGATACATGCCGCCGGTTGAGGCACAGGCACCCATGGCGATAACCCATTTGGGCTCAGCCATTTGCTCGTAAATCCGGCGCACAGCCAGGGCCATCTTGTAAGTGACCGTGCCGGCCACCACCATGACGTCCGATTGGCGGGGGGAAAAGCGCATTACCTCGGACCCGAACCGCGAAATGTCATACCGGCTGGCCCCGGCGGCCATCAATTCGATGGCGCAGCAAGCCAGTCCCATGGGCATCGGCCAAAGGGAGTTCTTGCGGAACCAGTTCAAGGCGGCATCGACGCGGGTGACAATGACGTCGCCCTCAATTTTCGAATTGTAGCCGTATTCGGTCGTGGACTGCATAGGCGGACAGGTTGAAACCTGCTGGTCGGGGAACGCTAACGAGCCAAAAAAAGGGGCGCAAGTGAATTGTGATTTTTTTCACAAGCGCGTAATCCCGCATAACTTCAACGGGCAAACCGGCCTTCATCAAGGCCGGACAGGGCGCCGGGAATTTCCTCCGCAATTTGCAACTGGACCGGCAATCTGCTCGGCATCATCGGCGGTTTTTCCCGAAAACGGGCCTAAATCCTTGGGAATGTCGCAGGTATGGCAATTGCAGGGGTTGTCCCATGAAAAATTACGAGACAACCAACACCGCGACCGTGACCTCTTACAAGAACCCCAATTGGTGGACCAAAGACCACGATGCCGCTTGGGACCGGGTCAAAGCCGCGTTTCAGCGGGACTGGGACCAAACCAAGCACGACTTCGGCGGGAACGAGCCGGACACCAAACAGAACGTCAATGACACCGTCAAACAGGCGGCCGGCAAGGAAGCCATCCCCCCGCGCGGCGTGACGGTGTATGAGAAGGCCGAGCCGGCGTATCGCTTTGGGTTCGGCGCGCGGGCGCATTACGGCGCCAGGTTCAACTCGTGGAATCCCGATTTGGAAAAGGAATTGCGTCGCGACTGGAGCGCTGCTTATCCCGACCGCGCTTGGGAAACCGACGCGGACTATGTTCGCAAAGGCTGGGACTATCGGGCCTGATTCGATTCGCGCCCCGCTTCAGTTTTTACATGCCGGCATGGACGCGGGAACGCGTCCCTTGCCGGTTATTTATTTTTAAAGGCGGAAGTTATGAATGCCGCTCGCGTTCGCAATTTGCAAAACGAGGCTCGCAATCCGCTCGCCGTGACCCCGGAATCCCCCGCAAAACCCGCCGAAACTCCCGGCGCCAATGGCGGTACGACAATTGCAGAAGGGTCTTTCATGAAAAGTTATGAACCGACCAATATTGTTACGATGAGTCCTTACAAGAATCCCCATTGGTGGACCAATGACCATGACGCCTCCTGGGAGCGGGTCAAGGCCGCGTTCCAACGCGATTGGGACCAGACGAAGCACGACTTCGGGGGCAACCAGCCGGACACCAGGCAGGGTGCGGGCGACACCGTCAAGCAAGCCGTCGGCAAGGAGGCGATTCCACCGCGCGGCGAGGTGAATTATGAAAAGGTGGAGCCAGCCTGCCGTTTTGGCCATGGCGCGCGCTCTTACTATGGAGCACGGTTCCAAAAATGGACTCCCGAGCTGGAGAGGGAACTCAAGCGCGACTGGCGCGCCACTTATCCCGAGCGCCGTTGGGATGTGGATGTGGCGAACATCCGCTACGGTTGGGATTACGAGGGTTAATCCGGCAGTCGGATCTTTGTCGGGGGGCGCGGACGCCCGCGCTCCCTGAAAATATCAGCCAATTCTTTCCTCTCCCCAGCCCCATTGGGAAACCTCGCCGGCGGTGGCTGTTTTTCAATAACGCCCTCTCCCGCAAGTCCGGCTGGACTTTTCCTCGCCGGTGTTGTAAGTTTTCTTCCGAACAGGGGCTTTCCCCGTGACGAACGCCAACCAAAGGACGATTGCGACCGTTTTCGAACTCCAGACTCTCGGCGGCGGCGATGCCTCGTTTCCGTTGCCCTTTCCCGGCCAATCAAGGTGGATCAAGCCATGCCAGAAATACGTGGCCGAAGACCAAAAAGGCCCGGGTCCGGCATTTCAAGCGAGTCAAGGCGCAGGCGACCGCTGCTTTGGCGTTCCGGCGAAACGAGGAAAAACCCCGAAAAACAGACAATTCAAGGCATCTCAAGGCTCCGTGGCCGCCGCGAAGGATGAACGCCAAAGGAATTAACGAACCGGCCGATTCAGAGCGTTTCCTCTCTCTGCGTCTCCGTGTCTCGGCGGTTTATCAGACCTTCAAAAAAGGCCGAAAACAAAGGAATTCAAGGCAAATCAAGGTGCTTGCTTGACAGTTAAATCAAGGGGGTTTGCCCCGCTTTCGTCGCCCGCCCCGTTGACGCCTCTCCGCGCCCGTTTTACGGTCGCCTCCGTGAATTTTCGACAGGCGCTTGCAAGCGAGTTGGCACAACGGCAGCGGCGCAATCCGCGCTACTCGTTGCGCGCCTACGCGCGGGACCTCGCCACGGATCACTCGACGCTCTCGCAAATCCTGCGCGGTCGCCGCCCGCTCTCCGCGCGGATGATTCATCGCCTGGGCCCGCGTCTTCGCCTCAACCCGGCGGCGATCATGGACGCGTGCGTCCAGCAGCACGCGGACGCCATCTTGCGCCTCTCCCGCTCGCCCGGATTTTGCACCCACTCGCGCTGGATCGCCGCGCGCGCCAACATTTCTTTGGACGCCGTGAATGTCGCGCTGCATCGCCTCCTGCATCAAGGCAGGCTGGTGATGAAAGCCGCCAACCGTTGGAAAACCTCCCGCTCCTCCCCATAACCCTATGCCTCATCCCGTTATCCGCTGGCAGATCGTTTCACCGGAACCTGACAAAGCCGCGAACTTTTATCAAAAACTCTTCGGCTGGAAACTTTCCAAGGCCAACGCCATGGGTTATCGCGAATTGCAGACCGGCGCTGTACCCGCCTCGCCTGTGGACGGCGGCATCTGGCCCGCGCCGCCGGGACAAAGCTCCTTGGTGCAACTATTCATCGAGGTTCCCGATGTGGATGCTTGCATCGGGAAAGCAACGAAGCTCGGCGCGAGCGTGATTGTGCCCAGGTCCGAGCTGCCCGACGGCGACGTGATGGCCGTGCTGCTTGATCCCGCGGGACTGTCCTTTGGTGTCTGCCGATTGAAGAAAGGTTAGAGCGAGCTAATTAAATCTGTGGCTGTTTTTGGTAGGGACCGGTCGCTGACCGGTCCGGGAACGTCCAAGCAGCAAGCTTCGCCAACAGCGCCGCTGAAGGCTTTTGTCTGTAGCCCCAGATTTGCCCGGACGGCTCAGCGAGCCGTCCCCACCTGGCGGCTGCCCGGCTATGTTTCCGGGGAGCCCACCCCGTCGGCGCGCGGCTACAGAATTATTTAATTTGCTCTAACAGCTACTTTGCCGCCGCCCGCGCTACGATATGCAGGCCGTGTGCTGTGTCGGCGGGATGCAGGCGAACTTCAATGCGCTCCCGGACGCCTTGTAAAAAACTCAAATCCTCGGAGCGCAACTCCTCCGGAAGACCGTTTTTATTTAAACTCGGAGAACGCGTGACGAACCACCAATGGCCGATCGCCGGGACTTGCGCAAAATGGAACGTGCCATCGGGGCCGGTGGACGCGCAATCGAGCACGCTGGACGACGGTGGAAGCCTGTCACCGGTGAGCCAGATGTTTTGCCCGCCCAGCGGTTTCCCCTCTCCGTCGAGCAACCGGCCCTCGATGGTGGCCGCGGGCAGCATGACAAAGTTCAACTCGCGCGGCTGGCGGGGCAGTACGACACGATTCGTGTCTCCCTTCCAACCCCCGTTTTCGCCGGACGCGGGCAGGCGGTCGGCCATGAGCAGGTCCCCTTGGCGGTTTAGATTCGCATCAAAATATCCGGGCTTGGCGGGAGAAATGGTCGCGGCTTGGAGCCCAGTGCCACCGTTCTCGCCAAACAGCCTTCCCATCCGGACGCCGGCATGAAATCGCAAAACATAGTGGCCATCCGGCCCGCTTTCCGCTTTGCCGGTCGGCAGCAGTGTGCCGACGCCGCAATGCGCCGTGAGGATTACTCCGCCCAGCCCTTTGCCCTGCTCATCCAGCACG
>CAZMLP010000208.1:0-3838 GCA_964566745.1 uncultured Verrucomicrobiota bacterium
TCGACGTGGGAGGGCATCCGCGCCGCCGAGGAACTCAAAAAAGACTCGATCCGCTGCAACTTGACCCTGTTGTTCTCGTTCGCCCAGGCGGTGGCCTGCGCCGAGGCGGGCGTCCAGCTCATCTCGCCGTTCGTCGGCCGTATTCTGGACTGGTACAAGAAATCCACCGGCAAGGAAAACTATGCCGCCGCCGAGGATCCGGGTGTGGTGTCCGTGACGCGGATTTACAATTACTACAAGAAGCACGGCTACAAGACCGAGGTGATGGGCGCCAGCTTCCGCAATGTCGGGGAGATCACCGAGCTCGCCGGTTGCGATCTGCTCACGATCAGCCCGGCCTTGCTCGGCGAGATGGCCAAGACCAAGGGCGAGGTGCCGCGCAAGCTCACTCCGGAGTCCGCCGCCGCCAGCAAAGAGGAGAAAATCAAGATGGACGAGAAGACCTTCCGCTGGATGCACAACGAGGACGCCATGGCCACCGACAAGCTGGCCGAGGGCATCCGCACCTTCACGGTGGACACGCTCAAGCTTGAGAAATTCCTCGCCCCCAAGCTCGCGTAATCAATCCGGGATCATTTCGCCGCGGCGGCGGAGGTGTGATCGTAAATGATCCGCCATCCGTTCGCCTGCCGTTGCAGAATTAACGTGAACAGGCCGGACGGATCGTCCTGCTCCCGTTTCAAGTGCCACCGGCCGAACGCCACCGCGCTGTCGGGCGCGAGCATCGTGACTTCGAGGTCAGCAAAGTCCAGGGTGCCCATCGCCGCGCGCGAACTGTAGTTCTTGCGATAGCGGTCAAACACCGTCTGCCATCCGCGTGACACATTGCCGCCCGAGGCAAAGCGGGTTTGCTCTCCGCGCGCGTAAGTGTCCATGAAACCCGCGAGATTGCCCGCGTTCCACTCCCTTGCTTGCTGGGCCAAAACCGCGCGCACCTGCGTCTCGGCGCTTTGCTTGTCTCCCGGATTGGGACTTTGGCAGGCGGTGAACATCAAGAGAGTCCCCAAGAGCAGGGCGACAAAAAGCGGTCTTGTTTGGAAGGAATGGTTGACGCGCATGGCGGATGTGAACGGAACCAGAAACCAAGGTTCAATGTTTCTCCGCCGGTTTGAAAGTCCTGATTTGGTTTGCGGCAATTTTTTTCCGATCATTACGATGGATTCAAGGTTGACGTGGGAAGAGAGGGCGGAGGGATATGGGATGACTGCCCTGCGTGGAAAAGGGGCAAGTACGTCACTGGTGACCTGGCACCGGGGCATTGGGGCGGTATTCCAGCGAGGCTGACCCGCGCGCGGCAAAGTTGCGCCGCTCCCTGGCGAGTGGGAAAACTTAACAGCCTGTTAAGTTTTTTGAGCCGCCGTCATGGGCGTTGTGAGCCGGCGATTGACCCGTTGCACCAGTTCGCGCGGACTAAACGGTTTGGTCACGTAATCATCCGCGCCGCTTTCGTAACCAATCAGCCGGGCGGTCTCGCTGGACCAGGCGGTGAGAAAAATGATCGGGATCTCCCTGGTGTTCGGATCCTTTCGCAGGATTTCGCAAACGGCGAAGCCGTCCAGCTCCGGCAGCATCACGTCGAGCAGGATCAGGGCAGGGTGGCTCTCCCTTGCTTGTTGCACTCCCACCCAGCCGGTTTCGGCGGTGATCACCTGGTATCCCGCGTTGCGCAGATTAAACGCCACCAGTTCCAACGCGTCGGGCTCATCCTCGACGACCAATATCCTCGGCTTTTCCACTACTGTGTCCACAAACATTCCCTTTTCCCTCGACAGTTCAGGTCCGCGCCACCTGCAACGGCAAGGCAGGCTCGAGCGGCTCCAGTATTTCCGGTTCCTCCATAAATGCCGCCGGTTGCGGCAACGTCATCACCGGACGGAGACCATCCCGGTAAAGTGTGATCGAGACGTGCTCGTTGCGCCGGATGCATTCCTTGATCGCCTCCGGGTCTTTCTCGCAACAAAGCAGCGTCTTCCAACTGTAAATGTGCTTCGGCTTGTGAAAGTCACTGTTCGCCAGGAAAGGCAGCCGCTTGAGACCGACCGGCGGAAAGATGTTGTTCCGGTTGGCGATCTCCCACGCGTCAATCAGCGGCGCGAATTGCTCCTGGTTTTCCCACAGGTAGAGCGTGTCCTTCCCCCACTCGCTTTTCACGATATGCGGATGGGATGCCACCGCCAAACCGCCCTGCGCGTGAATTTGGGCAATGGTTTCCGGCAAATCCAGGGCCGGGTTGATTGGCGCTTTCAGGTCGATGCCCAGCAAATGCGCCGAGGTCTTCTTGGTGTAACCGTCCTTGTTGAACTCGATCCCCGTCATCACCAGCATGTTGTATTTCCGCCAGGCGCGCCGTCGCTCGCGCTCAATGACATCGAAATACTCCTCCACCTGGTTATGCCCCAACGTCAGGTTGCTCAGGCACACCAGCTTGCCGATCAGCCGGCGCGGATCAGCCAGGTGATCCGTGATGCACAGGCAGTCGAAGCCGCGCTCGCCGTAAAAATCGACCAGCTCGCGCACCGAAAGCTTCCCGTCCGAATAGTTGGTGTGGCTGTGGAAGTCGCACAACAGCAGTTTTGCCTGGCTGGAAGGCGATGAAGTCCGGGCCACCGTTGGCGCGCCGCCTCTCGCTGGCCGGTCCGTCTCAAACAGTTTGTTCGGGCGCGGCAGGTGATCGCCGCGCTCCGTCTCGGATAAAATCAATTCAGCGATCCGGATGGCCGCCCCCGGCTTGCTTACCTTTTCCAAGTTTCCCCGCCACTCCTGCCAAAGTCGCGCGCGGTGAGAAAATGCCTCCTCGACCAGTTCCGCCACCTCTTTGTTCTTCTCCGCCGCCGCGCCGACGCCAAATTGCTGGATCAGCCGGGCGTTCCCCTCCTCCTGGCCCGGAATCACCTGGTTCACGATCATCGGGCAACGCGCCGCGATGGCCTCTTGCACCGTCGCTCCGCCCGCTTTGCCCACCACCAGGTGATGCGTCATCATCAGGCGCGGCATCTGGTTGGTCCAGCCCAGCACCTCGACCCGGTCCGCTTGGTCCCTCGTCTGCTTTACGAGCTTGGCCTTCAATTCCGCGTCGCGGCCCGCCGTGATGGTCAAATGCACATTGGAAATCTCCAGCAGCCGGTCGATCATCTTGCCGGCCTTCTTTTTGCCCGCGTTGATGATATACAACACCTTGCGCGGCTCGCCATTGACCGGCGGCGCCGTCTCCACCGGCGGTCGCTCCAGGAATTGGGGGCTGACCGGAAAGCCGGTCACGCGAATCTTCTCTCCCGGCACTCCGCCCTCGCGCATCACGTCGGCGGTTGGATCGTTGGCCACGCAATACAAGTCGCTGGGCGCGCGATACCAAGCCGAGTTGACGGAGATCGAGTCGGTGATCACCGTGATAAAGCGGAACGAGCGCTCGGAATGATCCCGGAAAAGCTCCCGGATCACATGCGCGTAGGCGGGATAGGTCGAGACCACGCAATCCGGCTGGGTCTCGTGCAGAATGTCCTCGAGGGCATTCTTGAGCTTGGTGAACCCGGCCAGCCGGCCGTCCGCGAACGAGGAGTTGTCGAGCCACGAATAGACGTTGCTCCAGACAATCGGGGCGTAGCGGACCATCGCCAAATGGGCGTTCTTCACGACAGTGTTCCAAGCGCCGTAGGTAGAGGCGAACAAGTCGAGCACCTCCACCTGCGTCTCTTCGGAAACCATCTCCAGCGCGTCGCGGATGTTGTTTGCCGCGGCGTTGTGGCCGTCACCGAATCCCGCCGTTAATATCAGCACCTTTTTCATGGTGTCTGACTGACCATAGGATTCCCCTGTGACGCGATTAGGACGGTTATGTTAC
>CAZMLP010000209.1:0-4400 GCA_964566745.1 uncultured Verrucomicrobiota bacterium
CGCTGGGCCGAAGTGGTGAAGCGGAATCAAGCGAAGTGGCGCGAGACTTTTATTTATTTCAAACACGAGGACAAGGGATTGGGGCCGGAGTTCGGCAAACAACTGCAAACGGCGCTTGGCATCGCGCCCGCGCCGCCGGAAAAACAACCGGGCCAGGACCCGGGCGACGCGCCGTCTCAGAAGCCCAAGCGCGGCAAGGGAGACTGAAACTGCGGATGCCTCGCGAGGCGTTCGCGATTTTCCACACTCAAGCGCGCCTGCCGGTACACCGGCTGGGATAACGGCTCGGCGCTGGTAGAATTGCCCGCGCGCTGGAGCCATTTTTGGTCGAGCGGCTCGTGGATCAACGCGAGGGTATTGGCAGCGATGGTGGTTTCCTCCTTTTCACCCGTGGCATGCCCGGCGCCCACAAAAAAGCCGGCAAGTAACAGCGTCACACGCAAGAGAGTGCTGCGCGAATAGGTGGCCAGCGAGCACGGGCGCGCGGGATCGAGCAGAGCGTGAAGCCGCTGAAACGCGTCGAAGGTCCACATCGCCGCGTTCTTCTTGGGCGAGAAGGCGTCGTAGAGGATTATGTGCGGCTTGGGACGCGCGGCAGCACCGGGAGACGCGAGCCACGCCGGAAAGTCGCCGAGTTGGGAATCCCAATGAACCAGGCGCCCGTCGAGATCAAATTCCACCGAGCCACGTTCGAGCAGAGCGTTAATTTGCGATTCCCAGCCCTGCGGGTAACCGAGCTCGGCGGCATTCGCCCGGGCGAACCGCAACGGTTCCAGCGTGTGGTCAAAACTGATGACGCGCGTGGCGCCGGGAACGCCGCGCAGCGCGTTCAACACGGTGATCACGTTGGCCGCGGCGCCGAGTCCAACATCCCAGATGACGAATTCCTCCTTTGTGGCCCTCGCGCGCTCAGCCACCCGCAATTGGCGGACATAGAGCGCCTCGGCCTCGGCCACCGGACCAACCACGGGATGAAACGTCTCGCCGTGCGCGAGCGAATGGACGCTGCGCGTCCCGTTCGCCAACTCCACAATTTTGTAGCCAGAAGCCGGTTGCACGCGCGCAGCCTAAGAGCTCGCCCGAAAATTCCAAGGGGTTCCACGGCATTCCCGGGAACGGCAGCGCCGCTTACGGCACTGCTGGCGTGTCACGCCGTCAACAAAGTATTTCAACGGGGAACAGAGCCGCAGCGAGACGGCCCCGCCAAAAGAAACCACAGCTCTCTTTAAAACCGTGTTAATCCCGCGCGTCAATCGACACGGCAGCGCGTCTGGCGGCAACCTTTATTTCGGAACCGTTCTGCCCGGGATGGCGGTTGGCTTGAGCTTGAGACCGGCGCCATTTGCCCTCAGGTCTTCTGGCCGGTCTCATCACTCATTTTCGGCAAGGGAAACTGCTCACACGCCTTTGCCCATCCGATTTGCTGCGAGAGACTCATCCGGGCGAACATTTTGTCATCCAATGGGTGCTGACGGAGGGTCAGTTCGTGTTTTTGAGCCTGCCGCCGCCCCCAGTCCCCGGAAATTTGGGTGAGCAGCTCAACCTGTTTGCGATATGCGATCCGGCGATTGTCTTGCGTTTCAACGCGGTGCGCCCGCTCGTAGTCCCAAGCAAGACCATGCGTCACTTTTTCAAAAATATGATACAGCAGCTCCTCCAAATCCTGGGTCTCCAACCGCGACAGCTCCTGCCCGCGCTCAATCACCACGAGACTGTAAACCCGGGAATTGGCCTCGATATGCGGGCGCGCCCCGTCCTCGGTGCGGCCATACGTGGGAAGCGACGGGTGTCCCGTGGCGCCGATCAACGTCGCACGCCGGTCCACCTCGGTTTTGATTTCAGCAAGCGTCATCATTTCGGCATGTGGTATCGCCCCGCTTAACGCAAAAAAATCTGGCGCAACTCGCCGGTCGCAGGTTCCAAATCTTTGAGCAATAAAGGCCAATCGGGGCGAAGCGTATCTGTCCTGGGGAGAATAGAATCGTCCTCCAAAGAGGAACCGGCAATCAAACGACGCAAGACCTGGGGGCGTTGGAGGTACTCAAACAGTTTTTGCGCGGCGGCGGCGTGGGGAGCACCACGGACGACGGCGACGGTGTTCGGGATGAGCAGGGTGTCGGCGTTCATCGGCGCGGGCGCAATGGGCAACCCCTCTTGCTGGCCGCCCGCGATGTCGTCCGAATCGGTGATGCCAACCAGTGCCTCCCCCTTCCCCACCAGTTTTACGACGACGGAATTACCATCGACCAGAAAGGGTTTGTTTTCCGCAAGAGCGCGGCACCACGCCTGCCAGCCCGCGTCCCCCCATTTCTGCCGCAGAGCGAGAAAGTGCGTGGCGGTGGTGCCAAACAACGGATAGGCAATGGCCACCTTGCCCCGCCACGAGGCGTTGGTCAGATCAAGGAATGATTTGGGCGCGTCGGCCAGTGAAAGACGGTTGGTGTTGAGCACGAGGCGGCGGCTGCGATGGCCGAAAGTCGCCCAGCCATTGGTCTCGCGCCAAACGTTGCCGGCGGCGAGCTGGCGGGTGCGAAGCTCCTCGTTGCCCCAGAAGACATCGCACTGGGGACGGTCGCGCTCGGCGAGCAAACGGTTCGCCATGCCAACGGATTTAACCGCCTCGCTATCAAAAATCGCGCGGACTTTGATGCCCGTTTCCCTGGTAAAATCGGCAAGGATTGGCTCGGCGAAAACCTGGTCCTGGGCACAATAGAGGATGACTTCGTTCGTTGTCTTTGAGTTCGAGCAACCCGAAGTAGTGAACAGAAAAGACAGCAGAAGAATGACGGCAAATATAATCCTTGACGCACCGGACGTGCCCGGACGCGTCAGCGACGCGTCCCTGCCAGCGCGTGTTCGATCCCCAGTTGTCACGCGGTGCGACGGTGGTAATACCACCACTCAAACATCAAGATGCCGAGGGCGGCCAGCGCGATCCAGCGCCACATCTCCAGATTGGCGCGCTTCATGGCCGTCGCGGTCACCTCGCCGTATTTGCCAAACTTCAACTCCTCGCGCGGAGCCGTGTCACTTTCGGCGCCATCGAGCAAATTGACGCAAAAGGTCGTCTGGTTCGTGCCCGCCGAAAGCTTGTAAATGCCCTGCCGCCCGGTGTCGCCAAAAAGGATTTCACGCGCGTTCGGGTCAAGCGGGAGCTTTTTAAGCGAGCCGTCGGGCATGGTGACCTGCCCCGCTGGAACGCCCTCCGGCATTGCCATGCGGAACGGCTCGCCCGCCTTTACCAACAACTGGCTGCCACTCGCGGGGTTCAGCCACTCGATGGCGTTGGCGATGAAAATGGGGAACGAGACGCGGCGCGGCCAAGTGCTCTGGAGGGTGTCGAACGCGACCCACACGATTCGTTGATGCGCCGTCTCGCCCGCCAGGATCAGCGAGGATTGCGGTGAATCGACCAGCGAGATCGCCCAGTTCGGCGTTTTCACGGACAGCGCCTCGGCGACTTGGACGTTGTCGAATGTGACAAAACGCATCAAGGAATGGGCGTGGCGCCAATCGACAATCGGCGGCCCCTCGACACGGCCCACGGCGCCGAACCAGTTCGTGCTCGCGGTGTGAATCGCCAGCGTGTTGATCACCGGCCAGACGGCGGGAACGACATCATCCAACACCACCAAGTCGAATGGCGGCTTCTGCTCGTTCAATGTGGCGCTCACGCTCAATTGCACGTTCGGAGCGGCGCGAATCGCCTTCTCCAGAAAACGGTTGCCCCGCGAGACCAGCAATACTTTCACCGGTTGCGGCAGGAGGCTGACGATGGAGGCCTGGTTGTCCGCCGCGAGATCGTCCTTGGCCGTGAGGCGCACACTCAAAATGCCGTCGCGCGGCTGGTTCACGATGAAGACCTGCGGGGCGGTTTCACGCGGGCCGAGTTTCATCGGCTTGGTTTCCAGCATTTGGTTGTCAAAGCGCAGCTCAATCTCGGTCTCCACGGCGTTGCTGGAATAGTTCGCGACGGTGGTGAACAAGGCACGCTGGGCGGCGTTCTCGGGATTGGTGCGGACGTCAAGGTTCACGACACCCATGTTGTTCACGCGCTGGCCAACGCGATGATACACCAGCGGCAATCCCCGGTGCTCGAACTCGGCCAGGTCACTCGCCGCGCCGTCGCTGAACAGGTGAATCTCCGCGCCGGTCTGGTCGCGAGTAAGGGTCTCGGCCAGCTTGAGCGCCTCTTTCAGATGGGTGGGAGTGTCCGCGACCTGGCACGATTGGATGGCCCGGCGCAGGGCCGATTTGTCGCTGGTGGGGGACTGCCTCACCTCGGTGGTCGCGCCGACTTGCAGCACGACCATCTGGCCGCCGTCGCGCATGCCGTCCACCCACTTGAGCGCCTCGCCCTTTGGAGGAAGACGTTCACATCCCGATCGCGCCGTTTTCGA
>CAZMLP010000210.1:0-4543 GCA_964566745.1 uncultured Verrucomicrobiota bacterium
GACTTGCACTCGGCGGTGCAGCCGGGTGTAAAGGCCCGCGGGAACCACGCGAGCACCACGGCTTGCTTGCCCTTGTAGTCCGAAAGCTTGTGGGTCTTGCCGTCCGTGCCCGCCAGCGAGAATTCCGGCGCCGGATCGCCGACTTGCAGTTCCGCCGCGCGGGCGGCCGTGAGACAAGCAGCCAGACCAATACCTAGGAGCAGTTGCGAAAGAAGTTTCATAGAAAGTTGTATTTATGTTGCGTACCGTTGTTAAGACAGCACAAGGCCGGTCCTGGTTTCATGCGATTGAACGACACAAACACGCCGGCGATTGGGCGGCAAGTGCATTCAAGCCAAGGCGATTGGAACCTGGCTCCGCGTTCGTTTCCGTGCTTCCGGCTATTCTCCTTTTGCCGCGCTCCGCCCGGCCAGCACTTTGCGGGTAGGCACATAGCCCGCGATAAACTGTTCCCGGAATTCCGCGAAAGTCCCCGCCTGCAAGTGCATGCGGATGTCCGCCATGACGCGCAGATACATGTGGCTGTTATGGATGCTCACCAGCCGTAACCCGAGAATCTCGTTCACATTCAGCAAATGCCGCACATAGGCGCGGGAGAAATTCTTGCAGGCAAAACACGGGCAGCCTTCCTCAATGGGACCAAAGTCCGCCTTCACCGCCCCACCCTTGATCGCGTACGTCCCCTTGCTGGTGAAGGCCGTGCCATTCCGCGCCACGCGGGTGGGCAACACGCAATCGAACATGTCCACGCCCCGCGCCACGAGTTCCACTAGTTGCGCCGGTGTGCCCAGGCCCATCGCGTAACGGGGCTGGTTGGCGGGCAGGAACGGCTCGGTGATCTCGACCGCTTTCATGATCTGCGGCTCCGGCTCGCCCACGCTCACGCCGCCGATGGCGTAACCGTCAAAGTTCATCCCGATCAGCGCCTTCGCGCATTGCTCGCGTAGCGACGGGTGCGCTCCGCCTTGCACAATGCCAAAGACCAGTTGACCCGGCGCGCGGGGTTGCGCCCGGCATTCCTCGGCCCAGCGGATGGTGCGGTCCACCGCCGCCCGCACCTCGCGCGGGGTCGCCGTGTGCGGCGGGCACTCGTCAAAAACCATCGCAATGTCGGAGCCGAGCAGCCGTTGGATTTCCATCGACTCCTTGGGGCCGAGGAAGAGCGGCGAGCCGTCCAAGTGGGACCGGAACGCCACGCCGTGAGCATGAACCTTCCGGATCTTCGCCAGGCTGAACACTTGGAAGCCGCCACTATCGGTCAGGATGGGCAACGGCCAATTGATGAATTTGTGCAGCCCGCCAGCCTGCTGGATGATCTCCATGCCGGGGCGGATCGCGAGGTGGTAGGTGTTTCCAAGAATGATCTGCGTGCCCATCTCAACCAGCTCGCGCGGATCGAGAGCCTTCACGCTGCCCTGCGTGCCGACCGGCATGAACACGGGCGTCTCAATCACGCCGTGGGCGGTCGTGAGCCGGCCCAAGCGGGCCTTGGTCCGCGAATCGGATTTCAACAACTCAAACATCGGGCGCAGATTCAGCCATGAAGCGCCGCAGTTGCCCATGACTTTTTCAGGGGTGAAGGCAGCGGCGCGAGGGTTGTGTCGAACCCTCACTTCTTGGCTGTCATCCCTCTCCCCATCACTAGCGGCTCCACACAATCGAGGAAATGACGCAAAGCCGGGGAGGCGTTGTCGCGTTTCCAGACGGCGATGGTTTGCACGGGGGGCAGGCCGGGCGGCAGGTCGCGGAAATGCAAGCCGGGCCGATGCACCTCGGTGATGGTCGCGGTGGTCGGCGCCACGCCAAACCCGGCTGAGATCAGCCATAGCTTGGTCTGCACATCGTTCGCGTATTGGACCGCTTGCGGGGTGGCGCCATGCGCCGCGCACTTGGCGAGGAAGGCGTCGTAATAGCCGTGTTGAAGTGACGGATGGATCATCACGAACGGCTCGTTATGAAAATCGGACCATTGAATGCGACGTTTCCTCGCCAGCGCGTGACCGGCGGGCAAGGCCAGCACCATGGGAGACTCCTCCACAAACTTGTAATCCATTTCCGGAAAACCGACCGGCGGCCGCAACAACCCCACGTCGAGATCATCCTTCCGTAGCCAGGCCAGTTGCTCGGTGGAGGTAAGATCGAACAGTGACATCTGCACGCCGGGGTATTGCTTCTGATAGTCGCGCAACATCCCCGCCAGCCGCGAGTTCGCCGCCGGGGCGATGAATCCCAGCCGCAGCGTCCCGATCAACCCCTGGTTCGCGCTGCGCACCCGGCGCTCGGCCCGCTCCGCCGCGATCAACACCCCGCGCGCCTCGGTGAGAAACACGCGCCCGGCGTTGGTCAAACGGACGGACCGGCTGGTACGCTCGAAGAGTTGCACCCCCAGTTCCGCCTCCAGCCCCTTGATCTGCTGGCTGAGGGGCGGCTGGGCCAGCCGCAGACGCTCGGCAGCGCGCCGGAAGTTCAGCTCCTCGGCCACGGCGACAAAGTAGCGAAGATGTCTCAATTCCATGACATTGATACTTTCCATGTATCAATCGGGAAGCAAACTTATATTGGCCACTTCCCGTCGCGAGGGGCAGATTCTGCCCACTGATCGCTGGCAAGCGGGTCTTGCGAGTGATCCGGCGGGACAAGCGCTCCCTCCACCATAGGATTTTCGCATGTGGATTGTTCGTCTGGCGTTGCGGCGGCCTTACACCTTTGTGGTGGCGGCCCTGGCCTTGGTGCTCCTGACACCTTACGTGCTCTGGCGCACCCCCACCGACATTTTCCCGTCCATCGAGATCCCGGTCGTCAGCGTCGTCTGGCAGTACGCCGGCCTGAGCGCCCAGGAAGTCGAGCAACGCATCATCTACAACCACGAGCGCGCCCTCAGCGCCACGGTGAACGACATCGAGCACATCGAGTCGAACGCCTATCCGGGTGTCGGCGTGATCAAAATCTTCCTTCGCGAGGGCGCGTCGGTGGATGCCGGCGTGGCGCAGGTCACGGCCATTGCCCAGACCATTCTCCGGCAGCTGCCGCCCGGCCAGACGCCGCCCCTGGTGATCCGCTACAACGCCTCCACGGTGCCGATCATCCAATACACGATCGGCGGCAAAAAGCTCTCCGAGCAGGAGATGTATGACCTGGCGCAAAACCAGGTTCGGGTCGGCCTATCCACGGTAAAGGGCGCGTCGAGTCCCTGGCCCTATGGCGGCAAGACGCGGGTCGTTTCGGTCGATCTTGATTTGACCGCGCTCAAGGCGAAAAACCTCTCCGCGCAAGATGTGGTCAACGCGATGAACGCGCAGAACCTCGTGTTGCCAAGCGGCACCATGAAGGTGGGCAGCACCGAGATGGACATCGAGCTAAACACCAGCCCGAAGGTGATCGAGGAGTTGAACGACATCCCGGTGAAGACGGTGAATGGCGCGACGATCCTCGTGCGGGATGTCGCCCAGGTGCGCGACGGTTTTCAGCCGCAGATCAAAATCTTCCACAAGGACGGCAAGCGAGCCGCGCTCATCACGATTTTGAAAAGCGGCGCCGCCTCGACCATGGACGTGGTCAAGGGGGTGAAGGCGGCGATGCCGAAGGTGCTCAGCGGATTGACCAAGGACCTGGAGGTGCAGGAGTTCGCCGACCAGTCGTTGTTTGTGCGTGCCGCGATTAGCGATGTGATTCGCGAGGGCATTATTGCCGCCGCGCTCACGGCGATCATGATCCTGCTGTTCATCGGCTCGTGGCGCAGCACGGTGATTATCGCCCTTTCGATTCCGCTCTCCGTGCTCAGCTCGCTCGCGATCCTCAGCGCGCTGGGCCAGACGATCAATTTGATGACCTTGGGCGGATTGGCCCTGGCGGTCGGCATCCTCGTGGACGACGCCACGGTGGAGATCGAGAACGTCCATCGCCAGATGGCCTCGGGCAAGCCGCTCACGCAGGCGATTCTCGACGGCGCGCAGGAGATCGCGCTGCCCGCGTTTGTCTCGACCATCTGTATCTGCATCGTGTTCGTCCCAATGTTTTTCCTGACGGGCGTGGCGCATTATCTCTTCGTGCCGCTGGCCGAGGCGGTCATTTTCGCGATGCTCGCGAGCTATGTTCTTTCGCGGACATTGATTCCCACGATGGTGCAGTGGTTTTACCGGCACGCCCAATATTACGACCATGACCACGCCCCCGCCGACGCCATCGCGAAGGCCCCGGCGTGGCAGCGGCCGTTCCTGCACGTGCAGGAAAAGTTTGAGATCGGATTTTCCAAATTCCGCGACGGGTATCGTCACCTGTTGGCCGGGGTGTTGCAGCGGCCGGTGCTGTTTGGGGCCGGCCTGCTGCTTTTCTTTCTCGGGTCGCTATTGCTCGTTCCGCAACTTGGCCGCGATTTCTTCCCGGCGGTGGACGCGGGCCAGTTCCGCCTTCACGTCCGCGCCCATAGTGGCACGCGCATCGAGGAAAGCGCCCGTCTCGTGGAGAAAGTCGAGCAGGTGATCCGCTCCGAGATCGAGCCGCGACATTACGGCGGGATCATGGACAACATTGGCCTTCCCAACTC
>CAZMLP010000211.1:0-7699 GCA_964566745.1 uncultured Verrucomicrobiota bacterium
CAGGCTCAGCACGCCGGCCTTGCCCCAAAGCCAGACAAGGCCCAGCGCGACGAAGGCGTAAGTGAGATACTTGCCGACCAGGTTCAGCCGGAAGATGTCGAGCGACATCGGCAGAACCACGAGCAGCAGCAACGCCATCACACCTAGACTGGTCAGCCCGCTGCCGCCCCCCAAGACACGTGTGTAGATGTTTTTCAAAGGAAGAATTTGGTTGAAATGTTCATGAGCGAACCTTGCTGGCAAACAGACCCTGCGGCCGGATCAGCAGCACAATCACAATGAGGCTGAGCACCGAGACCTTTCCCATGGTGCCTTTGAGGAAAAACTCGAGAATGGACTGCCCCTGCGCGATGCCGAGCGCGGAAGCCACGGTGCCCAGCAGACTGGCCGTGCCGCCGAAGACAACCACCAGGAACGTGTCCACAATATAGCGTGAGCCGCTGTCGGGCCCGGTCGAGCCGATCGTCGTGAAGGCCGCGCCCGCCACCCCCGCGATGCCGCATCCCAGCGAGAAGGTAAAGCGGTCCACCAGTTTGGTGTTAATCCCGGCCGCGCCGCTCATGATCCGGTTTTGCACGGTCGCCCGCATTTGCAGGCCGGTGCGAGAGCGGAACATGAAAAGCCAGACCCCGAAGGTGAGCAACAAGGTTAACCCCATGACGAACACGCCGTTGATCGGAATGTCGATCGACTCGGTGGGCTTGAATGATCCCATCAGCCATTCCGGCAAGGTCGGCGTCACCTCGCGGGCGCCGAAGATCGAGCGAAACGCCTGTTGCATGATGAGGCTCAATCCCCAAGTGGCCAGGAGCGTGTCGAGCGGGCGCTTGTAAAGAAAACGGATCAAGGACCATTCGACGAGCATTCCCATGAGGCCGGCCACGAAGAAGGCCGCCACGATGGCGATGATAAAATAGTAAGGCGCGAGGGCCGGCAATTTGCTGTGAACAATCTGCGAGCACATATAGACGGTGTAGGCGCCCATGGCCATGAACTCGCCATGCGCCAGGTTCACCACGCCCATCTGCCCGAAGATAATTGCCAGGCCCAGCGCCATCAGCAGCAGCACGCTAAAGAGGCTCAGCCCGGCGAAGCCTTGCATCACGAAAATCGACCACAATTCGGAGAAGGAGTATCCAAACATGGGTTGGAAGCGGGTTTGGGGTTTTGTTTTAAAGCGCCTCCGGCGACCGGTCGTCGCCGGAGGCGTCTTTCCAAATCAACTTATTGATAGCCCTTCGGGAACGGATTCGGCTCAATCAGGCCGGACTCGTAGAGCACTTTCGCCTGGCCGTCCGCCTGCCACTGCCCGATGCGAAGCTTGCTCCAGAGGTGATGGTTCTCGTGCAGCTTCACGTAACCCTCGGGAGCCTTGGTGAACTCGATGCCCGGCGAGGCCGCGGCCACTTTGTCGATGTCAAAGCTGCCCGCCTTCTCCACCGTCAGCTTCCACAACCACGGCCCGAGATAGGCCGCCTGGGTCACGTCGCCGATCACGCTCTTCTCGCCGTATTTCGCTTTGAACGCCTTGACGAAGTCCGCGTTGTTGGGGTTGTCCAGCGATTGGAAGTATTTCATCGCGGAGTAGAAGCCGACCAGGTTCTCGCCGCCGATGCCGAGCACCTCGTCCTCGGTCACCGAGATGGTGAGGACCGTCCATTTGTCACTGGTGATGCCCGCCGCCTTGAGTTGCTTGTAAAACGAGACATTGCTGCCACCCACAACAATGGCGTAGATCACGTCCGGCTTCTTGAGCTTGATCTTGTTGATCAGCGAGCCGAATTGCGTGTGGCCCAGCGCGTAATATTCCTCGCCCACCACGGTGCCTTTCAGAACATTCTCGATGTGCTTGCGGGCGATTTTGTTCGAGGTGCGCGGCCAGATATAATCCGAGCCGATCAGATAAAAGGTCTTTGCCTTTTTTTCCTTCGCGATCCAGTCGAGGCCCGCGAGAATTTGCTGGGTTGCCTCCTGGCCGGTGTAAATCACGTTCTTGGATTGCTCCAGGCCCTCGTAAAACGTCGGGTAGTAGAGCATGCCGTTCTCCTTCTCGAAGACCGGCAGCACCGCCTTGCGCGAGGCAGAGGTCCAGCAGCCGAAGACCGAGGCGACTTTGTCGTTCACCAGCAGCTTCTTCGCTTTCTCGGCGAAGGTCGGCCAGTCGCTCGCGCCATCCTCCACGATAATCTTGATTTTGCGGCCCAGCACGCCGCCCATCGCGTTGATCTGCTCAATCGCCAATTGCTCGGCCTGGATGGAGCCGGTCTCGCTGATGGCCATCGTGCCGGTGGCGGAGTGCAACTGGCCGACGGTGACCGTGTCGTCCGTGATGGCGAGGCCGGTCGTGTTGACCTTGGCTGTGGGATAATCTTCCGCGCGGAGCTGCGCGGCGAGCAGGCTGACGCACGCCAGCCACGCGGCCAGCGCGAGTCTTGTCCGGGTGAGGATAGGTTTCATTGGGGAGGTATCAGTTTTTCAGTTTCAGGGTTCAGGTTCTGTTTCAGGCTCGGGAGAACCGCAACGCGGAGAACGCGCTGCGACTTTCCCGGAGAGCGGTGACAAGGGATGATGTCGTCGCCGGAGCCGGCGATGACGGTTGGGCAGCGGCCGCCGTGCTCGGACCGGGATTGCGCGACGAGAGATAAAGCTGCTTGGCCTGCTCGAAGATATCCTCGCGAAAAACCTTGCCGATGACGTCTGTGTGCAGCGCCGGATTGGTCTCGCCCGGCCCCAAGGTTCGGACCAGGTCAAAAGTGCGGCGTCCCATCGCCCGGGTCGGCGCGCCGATTTGCAACGAGTCGAAAACCACAAACTTCCCGTCGAATTGCCGGCCGTGGCCCGCGTCGAGGGGACCCACCAGCGCCTTGCGCAACAACTCCTCGGAGACATCAAAATAACGCGACTGGCTGAGCATTCGCGCCAGTTCCGGACGATTTTCAGGCTGGTCGCAGAATTGGCTCGCCTCGATGAGCGCGGCGATCAGGCGAAGATGCTCCTCGGCGCGTTTCTCCGCGAAATCCTGCAAGACCAGCAGCACCTTCTCGGGCATGGGTGGCTCGATCTCGCTCGTGATCGCCGCGATCCAGCCGTTTTTGTTTGCGACGGCGGCCGTGTTCCACGGTTCCGCCACGCAGTAACCATCCAGATAGCCCTCGCGAAAGCTCTCGTAGACCAGCACTGAGGGGACAACGGTAATGCGGATGTCGCGATCCGGGTCAATGCCACCAGCCCGCAACCACGAGCGCAGATGATAATTTTGCGAGGAGTACTGCAGCACCACGCCGAAATTCAGGGTGCCCGGCCCGCGCTCGCGCACCACCCGCGCAAGCGAGGCCGCGTCCCGCACGCCCGCGTCCCACAACTGGCTCGAGAGCGTGATGGCGCTGCCGTGCAAGCCGAGCAGCAAACCGGTGAGGCACGCGCGTCGCACCACGGAGAGACCGCAATAAATGGAGAAAGCCATGCTGGCGTGGGCGCCCGCGGCGTCCAGTTCCTCGTGCAGAAGTTTTTCGCGGATGGTCGCCCATCCCACTTCGCGCGACAGCCGGACTGAAAGACCGTGGCGGGTAAAAAGGCCGAGTTCCTGGGCGGCCACCAACAGCGCGCAATCGATCGTTGGCACAAACCCGATGTTCAGCCAGCCGCGTCCCCCGCCGCCCAACGTCTTGAGCTTGTGTTTGGCAAACCGCACGAGGGCGCTTTAGCACCGGCCATGCCACAGCCCTCCTTTTGACCTGTCATATCATGGCTGAACACGACTCAAAGTTACGATGAATCTGATTCAAACATTTCATTTTGCCGGAAATCACCTCGAACGTTAGCCTCTCCAAAACGCGCCCATGCAGCCAATCATCGACAGCCAGCAGCTTCGCACCTTCGTGACACTCGCGCGCACGCTCAACATGACTCGCGCGGCGGAGATGCTGGGGCTCACGCCCTCCGCGATCAGCCACGGGCTCAAGGCGCTGGAGACTGACCTCGGCTGCCGCCTGTTCGAGCGCAGCTCGCGCCAGTTCACGCTCAGCGCGGCCGGCAAGCGGTTCCTCGGCGAGGCGGAGCAAATCCTTGCGCAAATGAAGGCCGCGCGCAGTGGCATTCACGCATGGACTGACTGGCGGCGCGGCCAGTTGCGCCTGGGCGCGAGCGGCACCGCCTGCCAGTTCATTCTACCCCCGACGTTGCGCGAGTTTCGCGAGAGTTTCCCGGGCTTCACCATCAAGATTGAGCAATGCTCCTCGCGTCAGGCCGTGTCCCTCATCGCGGAGGAGCAACTCGACCTCGCGCTCGGCACGGACCCCGCCGGCGGCACCACGCTCGAGTTCAGCCCCATTGGCGAGGACGACCTGCAATTCTACGTGCATCCGCTGCATCCTTGGGCCGTGAAGCGCAAGCCGTTTCGCGACGACATCCCGCGTCACAAGCTGATTTTGCCGGAGAAAAGCAGCAACACCTACGCGTTGATCGAGGCCTATTTTCGCGAGGAAAACATCCGCATCCAGCCCTTCATCGAGATCGCCAACGAGGAGGCCATCAAGGAGTTCGTGCGGCTCGATTTGGGGGTCGGAATTCTGCCCCGCTGGCTCGCGGCGGACGACGTGCAAGCAGGCCGCCTGGTGGGACTTCCGCTGGGCCGGCGACGGCTCAAACGCCACTGGGGAATTCTCTACTCCAAGACACGCAAACTGAGTCTCGCGGAAAACCTGTTCGTGAATATCGGTCGGAAAGTCTTCCGCGAAATCACGGAAACGAACGCCTGAATTCTTTGCTGGGAGGCGTTTCCGGCATGAGATATTTAGGTCCGCACCACAAAATCTTTTCCTCCCTTTTCCCGACGGCTCTCGCGCGACTCGATTTTTCGCAAAATTCCTTGGCCGGTTTTAACCACGAGTCTGCATCTTTTTGACCACCATCAACAATGTCATCGAATCTGCCGCGCAACTGTAAGCGAAAGCGATCATCGCAAGCATGACTCAGAATGCTGATGCATTTAACACATGATTTTCCGCAGCGAAAATCACTTTGTTCAATGCAAGGGTGGCTTTGTTGGACAGTCTGGATCACTCTGGAGCTTTGCCGTAAACCGTGCTTTCCGCCGGCGTGCCAATGGGGTTGATGATGAATTTGCCACCCTCCGGATGCTCGGGAAAATGATGGCGCGCAAAATACGGAAGCAGCTGTTCCTCAGTAACTTTGTCCCCGGTGCCTTTTTTATTTTCAAGCGCCCACTGGTCCTTGGCTCCCTCAATCATTCTGAGGCCGTTAATCGCGGTATTTTGTTCGGCCCTTTTTCGAATTGCCACAAATTCGGCTGTTTGCGCCTCCATTTTGGCTATGTAACGGGCGTTGTCGCTTGCAATTTTCTCTTGGGAGTCGGGATCAAATAGGGCGACGAGGCGGCTGTCATCGTAGTGGTAAATCCATTTATTCTCGGTCTTCTTGTACGAAATCACTCCCCTGAGCCTCGCGTTCAGTCCTTTGTGGCCCAAGATGCTGTTGGTAAAATCCAACTGTTGGTTAGCGTTGGTCTTGGAATCAAGCGAGCGGGTGGCGAAATGTCCTGCCCAAACCCAAGTCACTGGGGATATTTCCCAAAAACAACGATCCTGAAACTCAATGACCATTTCAAATTCCACCGTCAAGGACTCGTTTTCCCCTTTTCTCCCACCGGTCCGCTGGAACGAGATCATGTCAAGCCGTCCGTCAGCCTCGCGTTTCAACTGCCTTTCCATGGTGGCCTTGGCGGTGTCTTCATCAGAATCATCGGATTGGCCGAAGACAGCCAAATTTGCGGTGGCGAGAAGGAAAAGTAGGACGAGACGAGCCCGGTGAGTCGCCAAAGATACAACAAAACACATAATACGACCGAGTTAATTCCGAATTTAGTATTAGCCTTGCCGCGACTTTTACAAAATCATTGCCATCAGCAAGAAAATAAGTGATGTGCGCTCCACACCAAAGGTCCCACGTTGCCCCCACTCGAAGGCTTCCGGACCGCGCTCCGATTTCGTCACAAAAAGCGCTCCGGGCCTTTTTCCATATTGCTTTTCCTCAACGAGTTTCGCTATCCTCCAGCTGTCTGTGGCTGAAAACGCTGAAATCAATTTGGGCATCTGGGCAGCCTTGACGCGCCTCGTCAAGTGGCTGCTGGGCATTGCCGCCTTGATGGCCATCTTCGTTTGGTACAAGCCCCTGTTTGACGAAAATCAGCGCCTTCGGTCCGCCGTCCTCAAGCTCGACACCCAAATTGCGCGCGAGGAAGAGTCCGGTCGCCAATTACGCGCCTCCATCGAGGCCGTGAGCCGCGATCCCAAAACCGTCGAGCGCCTGGCGCGGGAAAAGTTCAGCTATGCCAAGCCGGGCGAAACCGTGATTCGTTTTGACGCCAGCGGCGCGGCGGCTCGGGCGGTTCGGTAAGCAGTTTCAGCCCGCACATCTCCCTTTCGATTTGAGCCGGTTCCCCGCCCTTTCTCCGGCAAGCCCTCCGTAAAACCACGTCAGGTGACACCTTGCGTGACCAAGCTCGTTTTCGCCCGCGTTTACCCGCCAGCCGCTTATATCGGCTTGTGATGAATATGCGCGTGCGCGGCCGCGATAAATCCCTTGAAGAGCGGATGCGGCGCGTTCGGTTTGCTCAAAAACTCCGGATGAAACTGGCTGGCGATAAAAAACGGGTGCTCCGGCAACTCGATCACCTCCACCAGGCTTCCGTCCGGCGTCGTGCCGCTAAACACAAACCCCGCGTCCAAAAACCGCTGGCGATATTCGTTGTTGAACTCGTAACGATGCCGGTGCCGCTCGTGGATTAAAAACGCGCCGTATAACTTGGCCGCCCGGCTGCCGATGACGAGTTGGCATGGCTGCGATCCCAGCCGCATCGTGCCCCCCTTGAGGTTCACCTTCTTCTGCCCCTCTTGAATGGCAATGACTGGATGGGGTGTGCTCTCGTTGAACTCGGTCGAGTGCGCGCCGTCCATTTTCAACACATTGCGCGCGAACTCAATCGTCGCCACCTGCATCCCCAGGCACAATCCGAGATACGGCACCCGGTTCTCGCGCGCATAACGCGCCGCCTGAATCTTGCCCTCGATGCCCCGCTCGCCAAAGCCCCCCGGCACCAGGATTCCGCCAAAACCTTTGAGTGTTTTCTCCGCCCCCATCCGCTCGATGTCCTCGGCGTCAATCTTCTCGATCACCACGCCGCAATCATTCGCCACACCGCCGTGGATGATCGCCTCGTACACCGATTTGTAGGCGTCGTTCAGCCCCACGTACTTGCCCACCACCGCGATGCGCACCCGGTGTTGCGGCGCCACCAGCTTGCGGATGATCTCCTGCCAGTGCGCCATGTTCGCCGGCGGCGCGTGCAGGTTCAGCAGATCGCACACGAGGTCGTCCAAGCGCTCGCGCTGGAGCATCAGCGGCACCTCGTAAATGCTGTGGTCCACATCCTTCTCCTCGATCACCGCCTCGTAGGGGACGTTGCAGAAAAGCGAGATCTTCTGCCGCAACTCCTTGTTCAACGGCTGCTCGCAACGACAAACCAAAATATGCGGCGCCAGGCCGATTTCGCGCAGCTTCGCCACCGATTGCTGGGTCGGCTTGGTCTTCAGCTCGCCCGCCGCCTTGATGAACGGCACGAAAGTGACGTGAATTAACACGACGTTGTGATGCCCCGCGTCCAGCGCGAATTCGCGGATCG
>CAZMLP010000212.1:0-3178 GCA_964566745.1 uncultured Verrucomicrobiota bacterium
CCACCAGCGAGAAGAAAAACCACAATTGCGCCATGCTCGTCTCAAAAATTCCTGTGCCCACCGGCAGCATCTTCGGTCCGAGGAACATCGTGAGCACCGCCGAAATGTAGGCGCCCACGGCCATGAAACCCGCGTGGCCCAGCGAGAATTGCCCTGTGTAGCCGTTCACCAGGTTCAGGCTGACGGCAAGGATGATGTTGATGCCCACGCCAATCGTGACATCAAGAAAGTAGGGATTAATCCGCCCGGAAAATTGCGTCGCCAGCAGGCAAACGCCCAGGGCGAGCAGCAGCAAAGTTTTCGCTCGTTGCGCCATCAATTCACGATTGGACCGGCCAGCGCCGCCGCGCCGCAAGGTTGCTCATACTTTCTCGACTTGCACTTTGCCCAGCAACCCGGCCGGGCGAAACAGCAGAATCAGAATGAGAATGCCAAAGGCAATCGCATCCGTGTAAGTGGACCAGCGGCTCCCGTTCACGTAGGTCTCCACGACGCCAAGCAAAAAACCGCCAAGCGCCGCGCCCGGAATGTTGCCGATGCCGCCCAGCACCGCCGCCACAAATGCCTTCAATCCGGGCAAAACGCCCATCAGCGGGTCGATCGCCTGGTAATTCAGCGAGTAAAGAATCCCGCCGGCGGCGGCGAGCGCCGAGCCAAGTCCGAAGGTAAACGAGATCACCACAACAATATTGATGCCGACCAGCGACGCGGCGACCGGGTAGAACGACACGGCCCGCATCGCGGTGCCAATTTTCGTGCGCAACACCACAAACTGGAGTCCGATCAGCAGCGCGATGGTGATGACCAGCACCACAATCTGGTTGCTGGAAACGACCAGGCCGCCCGTCAAAGTGAACGATTTTACCGGAAACAAAGTTGGAAAAGCTTTCGGCGCGGCGCCAAAAAAATATTGGCCCAAATTCTCCAGCAGCAGCGACACGCCGATGGCGGTGATCAACACGTTCAATTTCGAGCGGCTCCGCAGCGGCCGGTACGCCAGCCGCTCGATGATGATGCCGAGCGCGGCGCAGGCCGCCATCGCGCCAACCAGCACCACCAGCCCGCCGTAAACCGACTCGGAGGGCAGTTTCGGCGCGAGGTAAAAACCGGCGAAAGCGCCGATCATGAAGACATCGCTGTGGGCGAAATTGATGAAACGGAGCACGCCGTACACCATCGTGTAACCGAGCGCGATGAGGGCGTAGATGGCCCCCAAAGAAAGGCCGTTAATCAATTGTTGGCAAAACTCGATCACGTTTACGGGCGCTTATACACGCTGGCGCCGGGCGCTGTCGATAAGAAGCCGGCGAATGCTCATGAATCACGTTTCTTTTAATAATTCCCGCTTGAAAAGGCTGCGGGGATGAGGCGAAATGCCCCGGCTCAAGACTGATCTTATGACGCTTGCCGACATTCTTCAATCGAAGGATCAAATTGTCGCCCCGTTGCATGCCTCCAACCGTTGGGAGGCCATTGACGAATTGCTGAACCGGCTGGTCGAGTGCGGCAAAATCAAGCCTGAGCACCGTGATTCGATCGCGGCGGCGGTGAAAAAACGCGAAACCTCGATGAGCACGGGCATCGGCTTCGGCATCGGTATTCCGCATGCCTCGACCGATCTGATTTTCGAGGTGATCGGCGCCTTGGGGCGCTCGACCAAAGGCGTGAATTTTGACGCGCTGGACAACCAGCCGGTCAATCTCGTGATGCTGTTTCTCGTGCCCCAGGGCCAGTTCCAAAAGCATCTTCACACCCTCGCGGGCATCGCGAAGGTGCTGCACAAAAAAGATTTTCGCCAGGCGCTGGAGGCCTCCCCGGACGCGGACGCGATGTTTCGCGTGATCCAGGAACAAGCCTCCGCCAAGTGAGCGGGGTCGGTTCTCGTTTGAGGCGTTTCACGCCCTGCCTGGGCGGGTAATCCGGCGGCAAATCCCCTTTTCCCCTCCTCATGATCCATCTGCAATTGCAAGCGCGTCTCCGGGTCGCCGTGCGCGAGTTCGTGCCGGACGCCGATCCCGCCACGCTGCTGGTGCGCCCCTGCCCGGATCCGAAGTTTGGCGACTACCAGACCAACGCCCTGATGAGCCTCGCCAAACAGCGCAAGCTCAATCCCCGCCAGCTCGCGGAGCAGGTCAAAGCCAAGCTCGACGTGGCCGAATGGTGCTCGGCGGTGGACATCGCCGGCGCGGGTTTCCTCAATTTTCGACTGAAGCCGGAGGCTCTCGTCGCCGTGTTGCAGGCTGCCGCGCGCGGCGAGCATCTGTTTGTCGCGCCCGCCGGCGCGCCGCGAACGGTGGTCGTCGATTTCAGCTCGCCCAACGTCGCCAAGCCGATGCACGTCGGCCACATCCGCTCGACCGTGCTTGGCGATTGCATTGCGCGCGTCCTGCGTTTGCTCGGTCATCGTGTGGTCACGGACAACCACATCGGCGACTGGGGCTCTCAGTTCGGCATGTTGATTGTTGGATGGAAGACAAGTTTGAACCCGGCGGCGCTGGAGGCGGACCCGATTGGCGAGATGGAGCGTCTTTACAAAAAGACCAACGCCGAGTGCGACGCGTCACCGGAGAAACGCGAGCTCGCCAAACAAGAATTGGTGAGGCTCCAGGGCGGCGACGCGGAGAATCTGGCGATCTGGCGCGAGATGATCCGCCTTTCGCAGCGGCAATTCGACACTCTTTACGGCCGCCTTGGAGTGAGGTTCGATCACACGCTTGGCGAGAGCTTTTACAATCCGCGTCTGCAGGCCGTCGTCGATGACTTGATGGCCAAGGGCATCGCGCGGGAAAGCGACGGCGCCAAAGTGGTGTTCAGCGACGGCGCGCTGCCGCCGAAGGAAGACCCGCTGCTCATTCAGCGCGATGGCGAGTGGCAACCGAATCCCCAAATCATTCAGAAGAGTGATGGCGGTTTCAATTACGCCACCACTGATCTTGCGACGATTGCCTACCGCGTCGAGACGTGGAATCCATCCGAGATTGTCTATGTCACGGATGGCCGCCAGCAGTTGCATTTTCAACAATTCTTCAACACTTACCGCCGTTGGCAACCCGCCGCCGACGCGAAATTTAAACTGTCGCATGTCTGGTTCGGCTCCTTTCTCGGCGAGGTCGGCAAGCCGTTCAAAAGGAGCTCGGGCGTATACTTGAAGCTGGCCGATTTGCTCGACGAGGCGGAG
>CAZMLP010000213.1:0-2100 GCA_964566745.1 uncultured Verrucomicrobiota bacterium
TCACCCGCCAGACCCTGATCCCGCACGCCGGCCCCAATGGCTTCATTTCGACGAGCGTTTCGCGCACAGCTATGTGCTCGGCGGTGAACGGGCGCCGCGCGACGCGGGAAGGGTGTTGGATTATTTAGGCACCCGCGCGGATGTGAACCCGGCAAAGATTGGCTGGCTGGGCAGCTCATCCACTGGCATTCCAGGACTGTCCGTGGCGGTGCGCGATCATCGATTGGCGGCGATCGTGGCATTCGTCAGCACCGGGGCGTATCGCCATTGGCTGGCGACCTGGCGCACCAACGGGCTATGGCAAGGAAACACTCCCGGACTTTGGCCGGAGACGGAGGCGCTTTTGCCGCGGGTCGATCCGATACTCTCGGTCAGCAACCTGTATCCTTGTGCCGTGCTAATGGTGAGCGGGGGCGAGGATAAAGTGGCCGATCCGGCGACTGCGCGCGCCTTTGCCCAGGCTGCCCGCCCGTTCTACAAAGATGATCCGGCGCGGTTACGTTTGCTGGTGTACGAGGGGATTACCCACAACCTTCCCTTGGATTGCGTGCAAGAGCACGCGGAGCACTGGTTTCGGCTTTATCTGCATCCCTCGCGCAATCCTCCAGCGCCCGAGGGCCGGCCGGCCAATCTCAATGAGAGCGCCCGGCGAACACAGATCAACGCCGCCGACCATCGCGATGTCACCAAGGCCAGGTAGCGCGCAGTGGTTTCAAGGGCCGGCTCGCAAAAAGCTTCCGTTCCCGGGCCGGCGATTTTAGCGTTTCGACGCAAGATGAAACCTGCCAATGGCCCGCGCCGCTTGCGCGAATTGATCGCCCGTCCCGGCATTTTGCCCAGTCTTTGCGCGCATGATGTTTTCACCGCGTTGATCATCGAGCAGGCGGGCTTTGAGGTGGTGTTTCTCGGCGGCTTTGGAACAAGTGCTTCGATGCTCGGTTTGCCCGACTTGAACCTCCTGACGATGACCGAGATGGCCGATGCCGTCCGGCGCACCTCGGCCCGGCTCAAAATTCCGGTCATCGCCGATGGCGACACGGGGCACGGCGATCTCCACAACGTCCAACGCACGGTGGAAATGTTCGAGGCGGCGGGCGCGGCGGGCATGCTGCTGGAGGACCAAGTAATGCCGAAGCGTTGCGGCCATTTCGCGGACAAGCGGGTGATCCCGGCGGACGAGATGGTGTGGAAGATCAAGGCCGCTGTCGCGGCGCGGGGCAATCCGGATTTTGTCATTATTGCCCGCACCGACGCCCGCGCCATGAACGGTCTCGACGACGCGATTGATCGCGCCAATCGCTGCGCCGACGCGGGCGCGGATGTGGTTTTCATCGAGGCTCCCCAATCGGTTGGCGAGTTGGAGCAAATTGCCAAACGGGTCACGCGGCCAACCCTGGCCAATATGCTGACCGGCGGCGTCACGCCCATTCTTTCTGTCGGAGAGCTAGGCGAACTTGGATATAAATTCGCGGTCTGCCCCATTGAATCGTTGCTCGTGTGCGCGAAGGCGATGCGGGAGTTATGCGAGACTTTGAAGACCACCGGCCGGGTGGATCAACTCGCGACCCAAGCCATGACCTTTAATGAGATGAAAGAATTGCTCGGCGTTCGGGAATTCCTCGATTTACGCGAGCGGCTTCAATAGCGCGTGCCGGGCGCAAAGTTTCCATTCGACTCTTTGCTTCGCGGGTTCCTAAGCTCTCCCTGTGAATGGAGCGTTGTTTCTTCGCGGTTTTCTCATCGGCCTCTCGATTGCCGCGCCGGTGGGGCCCATCGGCGTCCTTTGCATCCGACGGACGCTTGCCAGCGGACGTCTGGCGGGATTCATCACTGGCATGGGCGCCGCCAGCGCTGACGCGATCTACGGCGCGGTCGCGGGGTTCGGCCTCACCGCGATCACCAGTCTGCTGGTGGGACAACAATTTTGGTTTCGCCTCTTGGGCGGAATCTTTCTCGTTTACTTGGGTGTGAAAACTTTTATGTCCAAACCGGCGCGGTCGTCTGCTTCCTCGACCAACCAAAGTTTGGCGGTCATGTACGTTTCAACTTTGTTCCTCACACTGACGAATCCGGCGACGATCCTGTCGTTCATCGGCGTGT